>JAFOWI010000125.1 GCA_017425985.1 Bacteroidaceae bacterium
ATAGCGACGGGGTTCCACCTCTTCCCATTCCGAACAGAGAAGTTAAGCCCGTCATCGCCGATGGTACTGCGTATAGTGGGAGAGTAGGTAGCCGCCTTTTTTCGAAGACCTTGTGAGCACAATGCTTGCAAGGTCTTTTTTATTTATTAATATTTGTGGAAGAATCTTGAGTTATAAAAATATCTTTGATGATTTTTATGTGATTGTAATCGAAAAAATAAGAGTTACGCCTGTCTAAATATTTTTCCACAACTATTAATTGAAAAAAATAGTGTATTTTTGCACTGCTAAATGAATATGTATGGCTGGGAAACAATCTACAATAAATAATAAATCAAAATCTAAATTAAAAAAAGGTTCTACTCCCGATGAAACGTATGCGGAGGTGGTGCTTGGTGGAGGTGTGAAGGACTTCTTGTTTGGAGAGAAGTTCCGTAGTGCCGTAGGCTTTATATTGCTTGGCGTAGCTTTGCTGCTCTTTGTGGCATTTGTCTCAAATATGCGCCATGGTTATCTTGATCTTTCAAATTTAGAAAATGGAACGCTTGAGCAAGCAAAGAATGCTTGTGGCGTACTGGGAGCTCGTGTATCGCATTATTTCATGCAAGGTTGCTTTGGTGTAAGTGCTTTTTTTATTCCTATATTTTTAACATTTATGGGGCTTAAATTGGTCAAGGCATATCACATTGTTTTGCGTAAATGTTTTGTACAATGCACGTTGTTAATGGTGTGGTCATCAGTGATGCTGAGTTTGCTAGGACGCCATGTAGTGTCTGGTAGCTTGTTTCCTCAGTTTACGTTTCATCTTGGAGGTGAGCATGGCGAAAACGTGAGTCGTTTGTTAGAATTGCAGATTGGTACTACAGGCGCATTTGTCGTTTGCATCGTTCTGGCGCTCTGCTACATCATTTACTTCAGCAGCAAGGCCATCATCGTACTGCGCACAATGCTCAACCCCACCGGATATATCAAGGAACATTTGCCTAAGCGCACACCGAAAGACGCGTCCGCAACAGACGCCGATGCTGACGAAAACGCGGCAACTGCTGAGACAGGAGATATTCAGCAAGTTTATACAGACGAAGGACCGCTCACTGTTGACCTCACTACGGGAGAAGTTTTGAGCGCTACCGATGCAGCAACTCCGACGGACGAAAATGATGCTGAAAATCCAGACGAAACAACAAGCGAAGACTCTATCATCGACATAAACGAAGTTGACGAAGACGCTATCGCTCCTGCACTTGATGATACCGACGCTACCGACACCGATGCTGCTGTCAACACCGAAACTTCTGCCGATGAATCCTTTACCGTAGAGGCTGGTGTTGACGAAGAAAAAGCCGATGGCGCTACACTCGAGGACGTAAAACTTCAGGGTCCCTACGACCCCAAGAAAGACCTTGAGAACTACAAGTATCCCTCGCTCAACCTCCTGATGAAATACGAAGGCGCTGAACTTCAGCAGAACGATGAAGAACTCAAGGCAAACAAAGACCGCATCACGCAGGTGCTCAAAAACTTTGGCGTTGAGATTTCTTCGATAAAGGCCACCATCGGTCCTACCATCACGCTCTACGAAATAACACCGGCGCCCGGTGTGAAGATTGCCAAGATTCGCAACCTCGAAAATGACATTGCGCTCAATCTCTCAGCCATCGGCGTCCGCATCATCGCCCCCATTCCCGGCAAGGGCACCATCGGTATTGAAGTGCCCAATCAGAAGCCGCTCATCGTATCGATGGAAAGCATTCTGAACTCAAAGAAATTCCAGGATACCACTTTCGACCTCCCCATCGCCTTGGGTAAAACGATTACCAACGAAGTCTTCATGGTGGATTTGGCAAAGATGCCCCACCTCCTCGTTGCCGGTGCCACGGGTCAGGGTAAGTCTGTCGGATTGAACGCTATCATCACCTCGCTCCTCTACAAGAAGCACCCCGCGGAGTTGAAAATCGTGATGGTTGACCCCAAGAAGGTGGAATTCTCCATCTACGCACCGATTGAAAACCACTTCCTGGCAAAAATTCCCGCTGAAGGCGATGCGATTATTACCGACGTGACGAAGGTAATCCAAACGCTCAACAGTCTTTGTCAGGAAATGGACACGCGCTACGACCTCCTGAAAAAAGCCCGCGTGCGAAATCTCAAGGAATACAACGCCAAGTTCATTGCGCGCCAGCTCAATCCTGAACATGGCCACCACTTTATGCCCTACATCGTAGTCGTCATCGACGAGTTTGGCGACTTGATTATGACGGCAGGCAAGGAAGTAGAACTCCCCATCGCTCGTATCGCACAGTTGGCGCGTGCTGTCGGCATGCACATGATTATTGCAACGCAACGACCTACAACGAATATCATCACAGGTACGATTAAGGCCAACTTCCCTGCTCGTATGGCGTTCAAGGTGATGTCGCAAATCGACTCGCGCACTATCCTCGACTGCAAGGGTGCCGACCAGCTTGTGGGAAAGGGCGACATGCTCTTCCTTGCCGGCAACACTCCCACGCGTGTGCAGTGTGCCTTCGTCGATACGCCTGAGGTCGAACAGATTTGCCAGCACATCGCCTGTCAGCAAGGTTACCTCTCCGCCTTTGAGTTGCCCGAACCTGCGATGGAAGAAAGTTCTTCCGGCGGTAGCGGCGAAAGTGTTGACAGCGGCAACCTCGACCCTATGTTTGCTGATGCTGCGCGCGAAATCGTTGTCCATCAGCAAGGCTCCACCTCGCTCATCCAGCGTCGCTTCTCCATCGGTTACAATCGCGCCGGTCGCCTCATGGACCAGATGGAGAAAGTGGGCATCGTAGGTCCCGCACGTGGGGCTAAACCGCGCGAAGTTTACTGCGCAGACCTTGCCGAACTCGAAATCAAGCTCAACTCTCTCTAAACGTCACACCTGCACTGGGGTGGGTTGCCCCGTGTATAGAACTCCTTAAAACCGATTAATTGACAGGATGAAAAAGTTATTGTTACTCCTCATAGCCCCATTCATCATGGGCAGCGCAATAGCGCAGTCGGCAAAAAAGATACTCGACAATACCGCCGACACTTTTCGAAAGAGCAGCGGCACCGTTGTTTCGTTTACCGCCACTCAACAAGGCGCACGCCATGCCGTAAAGCCTATTACGGGCATTATCACGCTACGCAACAATAGTTTTGCGCTCGATAGTGATGCCCTCAAAGCCTGGTTTGATGGAACTACACTTTGGACAGCCCTCGAAGGCAGCGGCGAAGTCAACGTCAGCAATCCTACGTCCGAAGAAATTCAAGCCATCAACCCCATGCACTTCATCACGCTCTACGAAAAAGGCTACGACCTCGCTACGAAAACCACGAAGCACCAAGGTCGCATTGCCCACGAAGTTAGCATGAAGGCGAAGAAGGCCGACGCCAGCGTTCAGGAGATGGTCATCATCATCGACAAGAGCCTTAACACGCCGATGCAGATAAAGGTGCGCAAGGGCGTGACTTGGATGACCATCGACATCAACAGCTATCGCGCGAACCAGAATACCCCCACTTCGGCTTTCGTCTTCGACGCAAAAGCCCATCCCGATTACGAAATTATTGACTTACGATAAACAAAACACACTGAAATTATGGAACTCATTGATTGTTTGATATTGGGCTCAGGCCCCGCAGGCTATACTGCAGGTATTTACGCCGGTCGCGCAGGCATCGCTCCCGTGCTCTACGAAGGCATCCAGCCCGGCGGACAGCTCACAACGACTACTGAAATCGAAAACTTCCCCGGCTATCCCGAAGGCGTTGACGGCAACCAGATGATGGACGACCTCCGCCAGCAGTGCGTGCGCTTCGGCACAGAAATTCGCTCTGCCATTGCGGTGAAGACCGATTTGAGCCAGCGTCCCTTCACCATCACTTTCGACGACGACTCACAGGTGCAGTGCAAGACACTCATCGTAGCTACCGGAGCGTCTGCAAAGTACTTAGGTCTTGCTGACGAAGAAAAATACCGCGGACAGGGTGTCAGCGCTTGCGCAACATGCGACGGTTTCTTTTATCGCAAGAAGACAGTAGCAGTCGTAGGCGGTGGCGACACAGCATGCGAGGAAGCTACTTATCTTGCCGGCCTTGCTCAGAAGGTTTACCTTATCGTACGCAAGGATTACCTGCGCGCTTCGCAGGCTATGCAGGATCGCGTCTTCGCTAATCCCAAGATTGAGGTGCTCTTCAACACCAACACCGTAGGCCTCTTTGGCGAAAACGGCGTTGAGGGCGCACACCTTGTTTACAAAAAGGGCACTGACGAAGAAAAGCAGCTCGACATTCAGATTGACGGCTTCTTCCTCGCCATCGGCCATAAGCCCAACAGCGACATCGTGAAGCCCTGGGTCAATACAGACGAAGTGGGCTACATCATCACCGAAGGCGCTACGCCCGTAACAAATGTACCCGGTGTCTTTGCCGCAGGCGACGTTGCCGATCCCCTCTATCGCCAGGCTATCACAGCGGCAGCGAGCGGATGCAAGGCTGCTATCGAAGTAAAGAAATTCCTGGAAGAAAACGAGTAACGCTATTCTTTTCTGACTCCAGCACCATATCAAGGCGGACGAACGAGTGGAGCTTAATTCTAAGCAGAAACGCTCCTCGCCCGCCTTTTTCTGTCTCAACACGAATCTTATGCACATAGCAATCATTGGCGGAGGCGCAGCCGGATTCTTTGCTGCGATCGCCCTGAAAGAGCGATGCCCCGAGGCAAGCGTTTGTATCTACGAGCGCGCCAAGCGCCCCTTGGCAAAGGTCGAGGTGAGCGGTGGCGGACGCTGCAACTGCACCAACTCCTTTGCGCAAGTTGCCGACCTCAAGGCGGTCTATCCGCGCGGCCACAAACTCATGAAGCGCCTGTTCAAGACGTTCGACCACAATGATGCCTACGAGTGGTTTGAATCGCACGGCGTGCGCCTCACTACGCAGGAAGACGAATGCGTATTCCCCGTATCGCAGGACAGCCACAGCATCACTCTTTGCTTGCAAAACGAAGCACGTCGACTCGGCGTAGTCGTAAAATTGCAGCACACCATGCATGCCATCGCTTACGACGAAGCGACAAAAACTTTCCGCCTCAGTTTCAACGATGGCGCGGATAGCGTCATAGCCGACCGCGTACTGCTCACTGTGGGCGGACAACCGCGTGCTGAAGGATTGCTCACACAACTTGCCGCTCTGCGCTACACGATAGAGCCGCCCGTGCCCTCGCTCTTCACTTTCACCATCGACCACGCACCTCTGCGCGAACTCATGGGCGTGGTGGTCGAAAATGCCATCGCCTCACTGGCTGCTACGAAGTTCAAGGCACAAGGTCCCTTGCTCATTACGCACTGGGGTATGAGCGGACCTGCCATTCTGAAACTCTCCTCCCACGCAGCACGCCATCTGGCTGAAGCCTCGTACTCCGCTCCCCTGCTGGTAAACTGGGTGGGCATTACGAATGCCGAGGAAGTTGCCGCCGAACTTCATGCGCTGGCAGGAACCTACCCGCAGCGCCAACTCTCGTCCGTGCGTCCCTACGGCTTGCAGTCGCGCCTGTGGAACTACCTCTTGCAACGCAGCGAATTGTCGCCCGAGAAACCTTGGGCTGAGCTGGGTAAAAAAGGATTTAACCGCTTGCTCAACACGCTCACGTCCGATGCCTACCAGATAGCCGAGCGCTATCCGCACCGCGAAGAGTTCGTCACCTGCGGCGGCGTAGCGCTTTCGTCGGTTGACTCCAACACGCTTGAAAGTCGCGTGCTTCCCGGACTCTACTTCGCAGGCGAGCTGCTCGACATCGACGCCGTGACGGGTGGTTTCAACCTTCAAGCAGCCTGGACCACAGGTTTCGTAGCAGCCGAAGCCATGAGCAAAGCACTTACGCGATAGCCTCATATAACTATAATAATACAAACTCCACTCTATTGCATCTATCATTTCTATAGTATCTATAAATTCTATTGTTTCTATAATTTCTATAGCATCTAAAAAAGCACCCCTCTACCCTCATGCACGAAATACTTCAACTCATCGGCGAGATGTCGCCCTTCCTATTGCTGGGATTTTTCCTCGCAGGGCTCATGCACGCTTTCGTTCCCAACACGCTCTACGGCAAATACCTCTCTGCCAATAATCTGCGCTCCGTGCTCTACGCCACGCTCTTTGGCATTCCGCTGCCCTTGTGTTCGTGTGGCGTAATCCCCACAGCCATGGCATTGCGCCGCGACGGAGCCAGCAAGGGAGCTACGGTAGCCTTTCTCATCGCTACTCCTCAAACTGGCGTTGACTCTATCATCGCCACCTACTCGCTCATGGGCTTGCCCTTCGCCATTATCCGCCCCATTGCAGCCTTGGTTACAGCGCTCGTAGGCGGTACGCTCTGCAATGCCATCAGCAAAAACGAACCTGTCGCAACTGCCCACTCCACCACTACCACAACTGCCACTCAGATCCCCGAGGGATTTTGGGCAAAACTTCGCCTCGCCCTACGCTACGGCTTTGTCGATATGATGCAGGACATTGGCAAGTGGCTCGTCTTTGGTCTGCTTGTAGCGGGCATTATCACCATACTTGTGCCCGACAGCTTCTTTTTCTACTTCAAGGACAGCACCACGCTGAGCATTCTCTTCGTGCTCATCCTGATTTTCCCCATGTATCTATGCGCCACGGGCAGCATACCTATCGCGGTAGCCCTGATGCTCAAGGGCATTTCGCCCGGTGCTGCCTTGCTGCTACTCATGGTGGGACCTGCCTGCAACATCGCTTCGCTGCTCATTGTCGGCAAGGTTATGGGTCGCCGCACGCTGGCTATGTACGTCCTCTCCATAGTGCTCACGGCCGTAGGATTTGCCTATGCCGTTGACTTGCTGATGCCGCGCGAATGGTTCACGTCCGCGCTGGTCCATCTCCACACCTGCCACCACGAGCACCTCGACTTCTTCAGTTTGGGTTGCACCATCGTGCTCGCCCTCCTGTTGCTCAACGCTTTCTGGCAGCGCCACAAGCATCACGGCTGCGGTTGCCACCATGGAGAATCGGACTGTGGTTGTCATCACGACGAAGGCGCATGCGCCTGCCACGACAGCGCTTGTTCTTGTCACGATGCAGCATGCGGTTGTCACGGCGATGCTTGTCAGTGCTCCAAACCGGCTCCGAAGGTTACCGTATATCAGGTAGTTGGCTTGCATTGTAACCATTGCCGCGCCAGTGCAGAGCGCGTAGTGAGCGAACTCCCCGGGGTGGAACAGGTAAGCGTTGAACTTGCGCGCAAGACGATGACCGTCACAGGCTCAGCGTCGGCATTCGAGATAAAGCAGGCACTCAATGAATTGGGTTTCGACATCGTAACCGAAGCCGAGTCCTAATACCCCTGCCTTAGGTTTGTAGGGCTGCGTGCGTTGAGCGGTCTTGTCCCAGTTTCGGCACAACCGGCATGCCTGCAGCCCGACTTACTCATTTATATATATTATAGGCGTTATGCAAAAGAAATTGTTGCAGAGCTATCGGCGCCACCTGATGCTTGAGCGTGGGTTGGCGAAGAACACATACGGGGCCTACCTGAGCGATGTGAAGCACTTCTTGGCATATCTCAAGGACCAACGTCTGGCTTGGGCAACCATCACGCTCCAGGATATCCACAACTATACGTGGGCGCTCCATGAGTTAGGTATCACGGCGCGCACCATTTCGCGCATACACTCGTCGCTGCGCTCCTTCTACGGCTATCTGATGCTCGAAGAGCGCATTGCTGAGGACCCCACTGCGCTGCTGGAGTCGCCCAAGTTGGGCCAACATCTTCCCGAGGTGTTGTCAACAAGCGAAATCGACGACATCGAGGCAGCCATTGATATGAGTGTGCCCGAGGGTAGGCGCGACAAAGTGGTGTTCGAACTGCTCTACAGTTGCGGCTTGCGTGTGTCGGAGTTGTGCAATCTCAAGATGAGCGACTTGTTTCTCGACGAAGGCTTTGTCAGAGTTTTGGGAAAGGGCGACAAGCAGCGCTTGGTGCCAATAGCCGGTCGCACAATCAATGAACTGAAACTTTGGTTCTTAGACCGCAATACGATTACGCCCAAGCCGGGCGAGGCCGACTACGTGTTTCTTTCCTTCCGCCGCGGCAAGCATCTTTCGCGCATCACGGTTTTCCATAATTTGCGCATGTATGCTGAGCGCGCAGGCATTACGAAGACGATTTCGCCCCATACGCTGCGCCACTCCTTTGCCACACACTTGCTCGAAGGAGGTGCAAATTTGCGTGTCATTCAGCAAATGTTGGGCCACGAACGCATATCGACTACCGAAATTTATACGCATCTCGACCGAAGCATGTTGCGCGAACAGGTGTTGGCACATTTTCCGCGTAATTTGAAGTGAAGCATTCTGATTCGAAAACTGTGTTAATTGTAAACTAATGCTAACAAAGTTGAATGAAAATGCAGTTGAAATGTTAAATTTTTGCATTTTCTTTGAGAAAATGTTGTTTTGTATTTAAAAAGGGTGTAATTTTGCATCAGTTTTTCATGGTATTAGATTTAAGGTTAGTAAAGATTGGTTGTCGAGATGACAATCAATTTTTTTTGTATATATACCTGCTGTTTATTTTCTACAACATAATTTTGGGCATGCCTGTTTGAGTGTAGGCATGCCCAAGTTTCGTTTTATGCAGCAGCAGGCTGTTATCTGACGTATCTGCAGTTGACAACTTCCCAGTCAACGATGTTCCAAAGTGCAGCAATGTGGTCGGCTCTGCGGTTTTGATAGTCCGTGTAGTAAGCATGTTCCCATACATCGAAGCCCAACAGCGGAATCATTCCGCGCGTCACGGGATTGCCGGCATTCACGGTTTGCATAATATGGAGCTCGCCCTCCTCGTCCTCTGCCAGCCACACCCATCCGGAGCCAAAGACGCGCATGCATTGCTCCTCAAAATCTTTTTTGAAGACTTCGAAATTGCCCCATCGGCGCTTGATGGCGTCGGCAATCTCCTTGGTAGGTGTGCCGCCACCGTTGGGTGAGAATTGGAGGAAGTAGAGGTTGTGGTTGAGCACCTGCCCTGCGTTGTTGAAAAGCGCTCCTTGTGCGGAAGCCACAATTTCGGGTAAGCGGCGGTTTGCCAATTCTGTGCCGGCAACCATCTTGTTCAGGTTGTGCACGTAGGTAGATAAGTGTTTGCCGTGGTGTAGCTCAATCGTCTGCCGACTGATATGTGGTTCCAGGGCATCCGGTGCGTAGGGTAGCTTCATTAGTTCGAAGGTGCCGGCATCTTGTCCGTAGCATGTGCCACACGAGATGGCCATCATGAGGTTTGCAAAAAAGTTTTTCATGGTTGTTAAGTGGTTAGGTAGTAAAGATTGTTGCGAAGAGCGTTTGTTCAGAACGCTGTTTTCCGGTTTAAGGTTATTAGTGTTGGCAAGCAGTGCGCGCTGCTGTTTGTCGCTGCAAATGTACAGGGTTTTTGAAGAGACAGAATCATTTTCTGCGTTAAATAAAGCTAAGCAATCGTTAATTAATCCTTAGCCTTCGTTGCGAAGATTGCTTTGGGCGCAGCGGAAGATTGATTACCTTTATTTGTCATAGGTTTAATGTTCACGTGGGAGCTACTCATCGCCGTTTCCAAAAATATGCAGAAAACGCTGTTTTTATGCAAATATGCACATATTTATGCACGAGCGGTGAAAGTGGAGGTTACAAAACGCGATATAAATTGCTAACTCCGAGATAGCAAACGTAGTATTGAAATGTTAAAATATTTAAAATTCGCGAAAAAGGCGAATTTGGATTTCGCTCAAAAATGTTGTATCTTTGTACTACGGAAGGGGAGACCACGCGGTTTCCCCTTTTTTGGGGCCCAAAACGAGCAAAAACAACCTCAAAGGTTGTTAAAACAAGGTCCGATGTTGTTAAAATTACCTCCGATGTTGTTTTTACGACCTCCGATGTCGTAACTTTTTCGACCGATTTCGGCGCGAAAACCTCCGATTTTGGTGTCGGAAAGTTAATAATTGTTAAAACTTTGCATTTTCTGATATTTGTCAATTTGTTAAAATTTGTAAACAAATTTCACGTTTTTGCGTTTTTGTGAATATTCAGAAAATATGCATCAGTTTTTCCTGCGAACAACACAAAAAAAGTCATCGACCGATAGGATTTCTCTAATCGTTCGATGACTTTTTTGCGTGTTATTTAAAGGGCTTGCGCCAGTCGCAACCTTCTTTCCAACGGCTGCATCCGTAGGCGGTTTTTCCTTTGAGCACCTTGCCTTCGCCACATTGGGGGCAGACAGAGCCTTCGCGGATGATTTTGCGCTTGGGCTTTTCGGTGGGTGCGTCGGCGGTTGATGTTGCTGTCGTTTTCGTGGGTGTCGGTGAGGTTTTAGCCGTGGTCGTGGCTTGGGCGGTCATGCGGTTGGTGTTGTCCGAGAGGACCTGCACTACGATGCTGCTTACCATTTCTTTGAGTTCGGCGATGAATTGCGGTGCGCTGTACTGTTGGCGCTCAATCTCGCGCAGTTTTTTCTCCCAACGGCCGGTGAGTTCGGCGCTCTTGAGGAGTTCTTCCTTGATGAGCCCGATGAGTTGCACGCCGCGCGGAGTAGCGTAGAGCGACTTGCGCTGCAGGCGGATGTAGTCGCGCGCAAAGAGCGTCTTGATGATGGCTGCGCGCGTGGAGGGCCGACCGATGCCGTTTTCCTTCATAGCGTCGCGGAGTTCCTCGTTGTCAACAAACTTGCCGGCCGTTTCCATGGCGCGCAGCAGTGTGGCTTCGGTGTAGGGCTTCGGCGGTTGGGTTTGCTTCTCTGCGAGGTCGGGGACGTGGGGTCCGTGTTCGTCCTTCACGAAGGCAGGAAGGAATTTTTCGTCCTCGCCTTCCTCTTTCTCCTTGTCCTTGTCGGCGGCATAAACCATGCGCCAGCCGGGGTCAGTGATGACCTTGCCCGTAGTCTTAAAGGGCACTTCGGCAGCTTCGCCCATGACGGTGGTCGTAGAGAATTTGCAGTCGGGATGGAACACGCTGATGAAGCGGCGCGCTACGAGGTCGTAAACATTGCGTTCGACGTCGGTGAGCGCACGTGGGGCTTCGCCGGTGGGAATGATGGCGTGGTGGTCGGTGATTTTGCTGTTGTCGAACACTTTCTTCGACTTTTTCAGCGCTGCGCCTCGGAGTGGGTCGATGATGTCCTTGTAGAACGAATAGATGCCGTTCATGATGCCGCCACACTTGGGGTAAACGTCGTCGGGCAGAAAGGTGGTATCGACGCGCGGATAGGTGGTGAGCTTCTTTTCGTAGAGGCTTTGGATGAGCTGCAGCGTGAGGTCGGAGGAGTAGCCAAATTTTTTGTTGCACTCCACCTGGAGCGACGTGAGGTCGTAGAGGCGCGGTGGGGCTTCGGTGCCGTTTTTCTTTGTCACCTGCGTGATGGTGAATTCCGACTGCTTGATTCGCTCCAGCGCTTCGCGCCCTTCGGCTTCGGTGAGGAATCCTCTGCGCATGGCGCCGGTGGCGTTGCTTTGGCCTTGCTGGGCGGCTTCGGCTTCCTCTTCCTCGGTCTGCATGACGGCGGTGA
>JAFOWI010000011.1 GCA_017425985.1 Bacteroidaceae bacterium
AGAAAAATGGCTGAAGATGCAAAAGTTGCTTGCCGAAATGCAAGACGTGATGCTCTTGAAGTTTTCAAGAAAATGAAAAAAGACGGAACAGTTAGTGAAGACGAACTTGCTGGCTATGTGACTGTAGCATTGACCGAATTGAATAAAATAAACAAAAAATAATAACAATTAAAACTAATGGCAGCATTACAAACTATTAGAAACAAGGGTGCTATCCTTGTTGGTGTTATCGGCCTTGGCTTGTTTGGCTTCATCGCCGGTGACCTCTTTAACGCGCTCGAAACAACAGCCGCTTTCAACAAGCAGCAGGTTGGCGAAGTGTATGGCAAGCAGATTGACATCATCGAATACCAGAATCTCGTTGAAGAGATGACTGAAATCGAAAAGATGCAGCGTGCAATGCAAGGACAGTCAGACCAACTCACAGATGCAGACCTCGAAAATCTTCGTAACTTTGTGTGGAGCGATTTCGTACGCTCAGAAGTGATCGGTCGCCAGGCTGCAGAAGCTGGTATCACCGTAACTGACGCAGACTTCCAGAACGCTCTTCGCTTGGGCAACGCTCAGAGCCTCCGCATCATGGCAGCTATTTTCGGCACTCAGGACGGTCGTCTCGACGTAGCCGCACTTCAGGACTTCTTGAAGAAGAAGGACCAGACACTTGCTCAGGCTATGCAGGAAAACAATGGCATGTACGAGCAGATTCAGACTATTTTGAAGATTTGGAACTTTACAGAAAAGCAGCTCCGCAAGGAACTCCTCCAGCAGAAGTTCTACACTACGCTCAATATGTGCTGTGTTTCAAATCCCGTGTCAGCGAAATTGGCTTTCGACGAAGCTAACAATCAGGCTCGCGTGGCTGTAGCAGCTCTTCCTTACTCTGCAATCGCTAACGAAGAAGCTGTTGTTGAAGACAAGGACGTTCAGGCTGTTTACGCTCAGTACAAGGAACTCTTCAAGAACAGTGCAGAAACGCGCGACCTCGCAATTCTCGATGTTCAGGTAGCAGCAAGCGCTGAGGACAAGGAAGCACTCACTGCTGAAGTCAACGCTATTGCACAGGCGCTCGCTACAACTGAAGACGTAGCTACTGTTGTCAACAACTCTAACACACTCGTTTCATACAGCGGCGTACCTGTTCGCAAGGAAGCTTTCGCTCGTTGGAACGACATCGCTTCTAAGCTCGATACAGCTAAGGTTGGAACATTCATCCCCGCGTTCTACACTGCGGCCGACAACACTGTCAACACTTTCCGCCTCATTGCCAAGAAGCAGCTCCCCGACTCTGTGCTCTATCGCACAATTATCGCTGCGGCTCAGGACATCGAAGCAAGCAAGACGCTTGCTGACAGCATCGCAACAGCGGTGAAGAATGGCGCAAGCTTCACAGAATTGGCTAAGAAGTACAACCAGCCTACTGACTCAATGTGGATTTACACAGCTCAGTTTGAGCAGTCAGCTGTGAACGCGCAGACTGCAAATGCTTTCAACACACTCTTCGATATGAAGAAGGGCGAAACTAAGGCTGTCCTTTCTGACCAGGGTCTCAGCATGGTTTTCCAGGTGCTCGACCAGGCTAATGAAGTGACTAAGTACGACCTCGCTGTTGTGAAGTGCCCCAACGATTTCTCTGAAGCAACTTACAACAACGAACTCAGCAAGATCAACAAGTTCCTTTCTGAAAACACTACGCTCGAAGCCATCCAGGAAAATGCACTCGCCGCTGGCTACATGGTGAACGAGCTTCCTAACTTCTCAGCATCGTCTTCACAGCTCGAAATGAACATTGGCGGTACTAAGGACGCTGTTCGCTGGGCTTTCGACGAAGCAGGAGTTAATGAAGTGTCTCGCCTTTATGAATGTGGCGCAAACAAGGATCACCTCCTCGTTGTGATGGTGAAGGGCATCAACAAGGCCGGCTACCTCAATTGGGACAACGCTACTATCAAGACTGCGCTCACTAACATTGCACAGCAGGAAAAGAAGGCTACCGTTGCGCTTGCTAAGGTTGCTGAAGCTAAGTCAATGAGCGACGCGCTTGCTGTTGCAGGTGTTGCAGCCGACACGCTCGCTAACGCAACATTCGCACTCAACGCACGCACAACACTCGTTGGTGCAGCTGAACCCGCACTCTCAGGAGCCATCGCTAAGGCAAAGGCTGGCGAGTTCGTAGGTCCTATCAAGGGTGCTGCTGCGGTTTACTTCATCCAGGTGCTCGACAACACAGCGAGCGAAGCTACTTACAACGAAGTTCAGGAAATGCAGAACGCTTCACAGCGTGCTTTCTCAAACATCGTGATGCAGAGCTTCTACGGTACTAACGAAACACTCGTAAATACACTTGCTGAAGATGCTGAAGTGGTTGACAACCGCTACAAGTTCTAATCTTAGCTAAGATTTCCATCAAATAAGGAGCGCTCCGCTACGCAGTAAATTGCGAAGCGGAGCGTTTTTCATTGATGCTGATGCCGGTTGCCGTTGCCTGCTATGGGCTAAGTATTATCTATTTTACCAAAAGTTTTTGTTATTGTTGAGCAAGCGCGCTCAATTATCGCGCGCGTATTATATATTATTGAGTAAGTCGTATGAAGAAAAAATCGGGTAGGGGCAGTAAACCGTCATTCTTGGGTAAATTGTTCCGATGTTTGCGCAATGTGGTGCTGACCTTGTTTGTGCTGAGCATCGTGTCGGTCGTGGCATTTCGTTTCCTGCCGGTTCCGGTCACGCCGTTGATGCTTCTCAACGCGACATCAGCGTTTCTTGAAGGAAAGTCGCCTAAGTTCCACCATACGTGGGTGAACATCGACGAGATGTCGCCCCACCTTAAGGCTGCCGTTGTTGCCTCCGAAGATCAGTTGTTCTACGAGCACAATGGCTTCGACACCAAGCAAATCAAGCTTGCCCTTGAGGAGCGTATGTCGGGCAAGCGCAAAAGGGGAGGGAGCACCATCACTCAGCAGACGGCGAAGAACGTCTTTACCTTCTGCTCACGCACCTGGCTGCGCAAGGGAGTTGAGGCTTACTTCACGGTGCTCATAGAGTTGTGCTGGTCCAAGGAGCGCATTCTTGAGGTTTATCTCAACAGCATTGAGATGGGTCCGAATATCTACGGTGCCGAAGCCGTGTCGCAGGAGCATTTCGGCTGTAGTGCCGCCAAGCTATCGCGCAGGCAGTGTGCCCTTGTGGCTGCCACCCTGCCGGCTCCGCGCAAGTATAGTTCCAAAAATCCTTCAAAGTATATGCGCAAGCGTCAGCAGCAGATATTGCGTCAGATGTCGAACTTAGGCTATTGAATTTGCGGTCGTAGGCGAAAGAATGTTGCAGGAAACGCTACTTTGCTGCGCTTAAATTTGGTAATTCAAGCGCCTTGCGTTAACTTTGCTAAGCCTAACAGCAATCTTTCTTGAATAAATTATTTAAGGTTTTTATATGGCTACGTTAAAAGAAAAAATCGGCTATGGTTTTGGCGATATGTCGTCGTCGATGTTCTGGAAAATCTTTAGTGCCTACCTGCCCTTCTTCTACGCCTCAGTGTTTCAGCTGAGTCTGGAGGTGACAGGGGTGCTGATGTTGGTGACGCGCATCTGGGATGCCGTTTCCGACCCCATGATGGGCATCATTGCCGACCGCACCTCCACGCGCTGGGGTAAGTATCGCCCTTATCTGCTGTGGATAGCCGTTCCCTTTGCCGTAGCAGGCGTGTTGCTGTTCACTAAGCCCGACTGGAGCGAAACCGCCAACACCGTGTGGGCGTTTGCCACGTATATATTGATGATGACCGTTTACACTGCCATCAACGTGCCCTATGGTTCGATGCTCGGCGTCATGACTGAGGATTCCGACGAAAAGACAGTGTTCTCGTCCTTCCGCATGTTCTTCGCCTATGCCGGTTCGTTCATCGTGCTGGCTTGTTGGGAGCCGCTCTGCAACTTCTTTGCAGGCATGAATGGTGCGTTGCAGGCCGACGAAACCCTTACGCGCGACGCCCAGAGCTGGCAGTACGCCATGCTCGTCGTAGGCAT
>JAFOWI010000126.1 GCA_017425985.1 Bacteroidaceae bacterium
ATAGATAATTAATATAATTTTGATTTCGGGCGCAAAATTACAATTTTCTTTTAAAAAATTCCTAATTTATAACGATAAAACGTACAAGAAGTTGCTACGATGAACATTTCTCTGCACTTTATCGCGCAGAAACCACAGTTTGCTTCAATTTTATGCAGCGTTTTCCTTAAGAAATTATTATCTTTGTTGGCTGAAATAATGTGCACGCATGCGAAAGCATTGTTTGCAAGCCTAAAATCGAAACTTATCGTTACGATGTTTATAAAGAAACTCGACATTTTTATCCTGAAGAAGTTCTTGCTCGTCTTCATGGCAGCCTTTTTCATTACGCTATTCGTCTTCATGATGCAATTCACGTGGCGCTATGTTGACGAATTGATTGGCAAGGGGCTTACGCTTGATGTATTGGGCCAGTTCTTCTGGTATATGGGCATTACGATGGTGCCTACCTCGTTGCCGTTGGCTGTACTATTGGCTTCGCTCATCACATTTGGGAACATGGCCGAACAACTTGAATTGCTGGCCATGAAAGCCGCAGGCGTACCACTCATACGCATCATGCGCCCCATCCTCCTCGTTGTTGTCATGCTCACAGCAACATCTTTCGTTTTCCAAAACGACATGGCGCCCACCGCGCAAATCAGCATGCGCCAACTGCTCTTTAGCATGAAGCAAACATCACCCGCATTAGAAATCCCCGAAGGACAATTCTACAACGGTGTGCCCAACGTAAACCTGTACGTTCAGAAAAAGAACGCTGCCACAGGGATGCTCTACGATGTCATTATTTACAAAACCGACCGCGGTTTTGACCGCGCGCAAATCGTATTGGCAGACTCCGGCCGCATGGAAATGTCGGCAAACAAAATGCACTTGATATTAGACTTATGGCAAGGCGAGCAGTTTGAAAACCTGCAAGGTCAAAACGCTATGGGACTGCAAAAAGCAGCAAGCGTACCCTACGACCGCGAGACCTTTGGCTACAAACGGTTCATCATTGACTTCGACGCAAACTTCAGCCTCATGGACGCAGAAGCCCTGCGCGATATGCCCTCTACAAAGAACATGGCTGAGATCGAAGCAAGCGTAGATTCACTAAACTGCCTGATGGATAGTTTAGGAAATTCCTACTATGAAAGTATGCGACGCACACATTTGCGTCAACCGACACTACTCAGCAGAGACACGGCAAAATATGCAAAGGCCGTAGCTTCGATAGCAAACTTCGACTCTATTTTAGCTAAGGAAACCCACCGCAAAGTGGCGAACGCCATTAAGGGAGCACAGAGCCAAGTTCAGTCGTACATGTTCGACCTCGATTGGAAAGCCGAAAACATTGAGTACAACGAGCGCAACGTACGCCGCCACTGGATAGAGTGGCATCAGAAGTTAGCCATGTCGCTGGCATGCTTATGTTTCTTCTTCATCGGCGCACCGCTTGGAGCTATCATTGGCAAAGGCGGATTGGGAATGCCCGCTGTAGTGAGTGTGCTTATCTTCATCGCCTACTACATTGTTAATACAGCAGGGATGAAAACGGCGCGCGAGGGTTCGATTGCGGTTGTCGTTGGTATGTGGATAAGTACAGTAATTCTCGTGCCGTGCGGTTTTTACCTCACGTTTATGGCAAACCGCGACTCCGTTGTGTTTAACAAGGACGCTTACCTCAACTTCTTCCGTCGCTTGCTCGGATTGCGTACAAAGCGCACCATCCATAAGAAGGAAGTCATCCTCTACGACCCCGACTACGAAAAACTCATCACCGAGGCACAAGCACTGAGCGAAGCCTTCCTCTATTATCGCGAACGCAAGAAACTCTATCGTGCGCCCAACTACATCCACCTCTTCTTCCGACGCAGAGTGGACCACACGATAGACGACCTCAACAATCGATTGGAAGCATTCATCGAAGAACTGTCGAACACGCGCAACATGCGCATTCTTCGCGAGCTCAACAAACTGCCAATTATCTACGTCACTGCCCACACGCACCCCTTCAGCCGTAAGCGCTACAACATCCCCGTAGGCATTTGCTTCCCACTGGGTATCCTCGTGTGGAACCGTATCTGGCGATTCCGTTTGCGACTCATGCGCGACATCAAGCAAATTGCCAAACGCATGGACCGACTTCAGGGACTCATGGAGGAGGAAATGAAAAATCCCACCCGACGCTAACCTGCAGAACCTTGACCTTTGCTCGCACATGAGCAACAAGCCCTCTACTAAAAACGTTATTCACTCAACTATAAATTAACCACTCAATATGCAAAACACATATCCCGTATCTACCATTGAGGAAGCACTTGAAGACTTCAAGCAAGGCAAGTTCCTCGTTGTGGTGGACGATGAAGACCGCGAGAACGAAGGCGACCTCATCATGGCTGCCGAATGTTGCACCCCCGAAGCAGTCAACTACATGCTGCACCATGGTCGCGGAGTGCTCTGTGCTCCCATCACCCTCGAACGCTGCAAGCAATTAGACCTTGACTTCCAGGTGCAACGCAACACCAGTATGCTCGGCACACCCTTTACCGTAACTATAGATAAACTCGAAGGCTGCACAACCGGCGTTAGCTGCGCTGACCGTTGCGCCACCATCAAGGCGCTCGCCGACCCTGCTTCAAAGCCCGAAGACTTTGGCCGCCCCGGCCACATCAATCCGCTCTACGCTCAGGACCGCGGTGTGCTTGCCCGCGCCGGCCACACCGAAGCCGCTGTTGACCTCGCACGCCTCAGCGGTTTTCAGCCCGCAGCCTGCCTCATCGAAATCCTCAACGAAGATGGTACAATGGCGCGCATGCCCCAACTTCAGGAATTCGCAAAGCGCGAAGGATTGAAGATTATTACGATTAAAGACCTCATCGCTTATCGTCTGCGCCACGAATGCCTCGTTGAAAAAGGCGAAGAAGTAGATATGCCCACTGCTTACGGTCACTTCCGCCTCATACCTTTCCGCCAGAAGAGCAACGGTCTTGAACACGTCGCTTTGATTAAGGGAGCATGGGAACCCGGCGAAGAAATCCTTGTGCGCGTTCACTCTTCCTGCGCTACGGGCGACATCTTCGGAAGTGCACGTTGCGATTGCGGCGAACAGCTCCACCGCGCAATGACAATGGTCGAAAAAGAAGGCAAGGGCGTTGTGCTCTACCTCAATCAGGAAGGTCGCGGCATCGGACTCATGGCTAAGATTGCGGCTTACAAACTTCAGGAGCAAGGCTACGACACAGTTGACGCCAACATCCACCTTGGCTACGACCCCGACCTTCGCGACTACGGCGTAGGCGCACAAATTTTGAACCTCCTTGGCGTAACAAAAATGCGTCTCATGTCGAACAACCCCGTGAAGCGCGTTGGTCTCGAAGCCTACGGACTTGAAATTGTGGAAAACGTACCCATTGAAATCCAGCCCAACGAATTCAACGAACGCTACCTCAAGACAAAGAAAGAGCGCATGGGCCACACGCTGCACCTCAAGTAAAATCACGCCTTAGGATAGTTGGTAAGTTATTAGGTACTAATAAACGAGATTATTAAGACTTGCAATCTGCGCAGCATTAAGACCTCCAAACCTCACAACCTTATAACATCTTAACCGAACCACCTCATGCACGACGATTTTTACGAAAGTTATAAAGTGACGAAAGCACAACAAACGTCAGTATTTGTAATATTCATGCGCGATGTGTACCTTTGGATGACCTTCGCCTTTATAACTACAGGCCTTACCGCTGCATACGTAGCCAGTTCGCCTACATTAACGCAGATATTTTCAGGCAATATTACTTGCTGGATTCTTGCGCTCTTTGAGGTCTGCATCGTTTGGTACTTAAGTTCACGCATCACATTGCTCTCGTTCCCAACTGCAAGTATCCTATACGTGTTGTTCTCCATCCTAAATGGACTTACGCTCAACAGCATTTTCCTCGAATATACAATGGAGTCCATCGAAACAACGTTCTACATCACAGCCGGAACATTTGGAGCAATGACCCTCGTAGGCTACTTCACGAAGAATGACCTTTCAACCAAGAGAAGTTTCCTGATTATGACGCTCATTGGTCTCATCATCACTACCATCGTCAACATCTTCCTACAAAGTACTCAAATGATGTGGCTCATCACCTACGCCGGCATATTGATTTTCTGCGGTTTCACGATTTACGACACTCAAAAAATCAAAACAATGTTCCTTGTAATGGACGACGACAAAAGCGAAACAAAACTTAAAGCAGCACTCATCGTCAGCCTCGCACTCTACCTTGACTTTATTAACCTCTTATATTACTTGCTACGCATCTTCAAAGGCCGTCGCACCTAACTTAAACCTTTAACATCAAACCTTATGTACGACAAATCTTACGGAAATTACTCAAAGTCGGTAACACAGACATCAGCGATTGCTACCCTCATGCGCAACGTGTATCTTTGGATGACGTTTGCTCTTGCAACAACAGGTCTTACCGCTGCATACATCGCCAGTTCGCCTGCATTGACGCAGATAGTTTTAGGCGGTTCTACTTACTTGATTCTTGCGCTCATTGAACTCGGCATCGTTTGGTATTTAAGCTCACGCGTCATGTCGCTCTCGTTCTCCACGGCAAGTATCTTGTTCGTGTTGTTCTCTATCCTGAATGGCGTTACGCTCAGTTGCATCTTCCTCGTATATACAATGGAATCCATCGCAACGACGTTCTACATCACAGCCGGAACATTTGGCGGAATGAGCCTCGTGGGCTACTTCACGAAGAAGGACCTTTCGACCATGGGACGCTTCCTGATTATGGCACTCATCGGCCTCATCATCGCTACCATCGTCAACCTCTTCCTGCAAAGCACTCAAATGATGTGGCTCATCACCTACGCCGGCGTATTGATTTTCTGCGGCCTCACAGCTTACGACACTCAGAAAATCAAAACAATGTTCCTCGAAATGGGTGGCGAGAAAAACGAAGCGACACTTAAAGTTGCGCTCCTCGGCAGCCTCACACTTTACCTTGACTTTATCAACCTTTTTATTTACTTGCTACGCATCTTCGGAAGCCGTCGCGACTAACTTAAACCAACGATAACTATGACACAACTTTCAGCCACAGTGAACCGTCTTGCTCCCTCAGCGACACTCGCTATGTCGCAAAAGAGCGCAGAACTCAAGGCGCAAGGTCTTGATATCATCAACCTCTCAGTGGGCGAACCCGACTTCAACACGCCCGATCACATCAAGGAAGCCGCAAAGAAAGCTGTTGACGACAACTTCTCACGCTACTCTCCCGTACCCGGCTACCCTGTGTTGCGCGAAGCCATTTGTGCAAAACTCAAGAACGAAAACGGACTTGACTACACCCCCGCACAAATTTCATGTTCAAACGGTGCAAAGCAGTGTGTGTGCAATGCCGTTATGGCTGTTGCAGGCACAGGCGACGAAGTAATCATCCCTGCTCCCTATTGGGTGAGCTATCCTCAAATGGTGTTGCTCGCTGACGCAAAACCCGTATATATCGAAGCAGGTATTGAGCAGGACTTCAAAATCACACCAGCTCAACTCGAAGCTGCCATCACTCCCAACACGAAAGCCATCATCCTCTGCTCCCCCAGCAACCCCACAGGTTCTGTTTACACGCAGGAAGAACTCGAAGGCCTCGCTGAAGTTTTGCGCCGCCACGAGCAAGTAGTAGTTATCTCCGACGAAATCTACGAACACATCAACTACATCGGCGCACACGCTTCAATCGCAGCCTGCGAAGGTATGAAGGACCGCACTGTCATCATCAACGGTGTTTCTAAGGCTTACGCAATGACAGGTTGGCGCATTGGTTTCTTAGCAGGTCCCGACTATATCGTTAAGGCGTGCAACAAACTCCAGGGACAGTACACGTCAGGCCCTTGCTCCGTGAGCCAGATTGCAGCCGCCGAAGCATTCGCCGGTCCTCAGGACTGCGTTGAAGAAATGCGCAAGGCTTTCGAACGCCGCAAGGATTTGATCGTGAAGCTCACAAAGGAAATCCCCGGACTCGAAGTAAACAACCCCACCGGCGCATTCTACCTCTTCCCCAAATGTAGCAGCTATTTCGGAAAGAGCTACGATAAGCACGTCATCAACAACTCTATGGACTTTGCGATGTACCTCCTCGAAGAAGGTCATGTTGCAACAGTAGGTGGCGATGCCTTTGGTTCGCCCGATTGTTTCCGCATGAGCTACGCTACAAGCGACGAAAACATCGTCGAAGCCATTCGTCGCATCAAGGAAGCCCTTGCAAAATTAAAGTAAGCTCGACGCTATATATATTAATATTGAGTCATAAGCTACAAAATCAACCGAGGAGTTGCCCCACACGGAGCAACTCCTCGGTTTTTATAATACACAATAACTAAACGCATACTTGGCTTCGTTCATATAAGTATTGCGGTGCAAAACCTATTTCGTTATTCCAATCCACAGTAAATGGGTCAAGCCTAAAATTGCGAAAATAATTAATGTCCTGCAACTTTCGACATATTCCCTTCTGCATTAATGGAACAAAATCAACGATACGCAATTCACCATTACTAAAAGTAAGTTTCAACTTATAATCTTGAATGTATTCCGCCCCTATTATTTTTAAGATAGTTTTCATAGCACTCAATTCATTTTATCTAAGTGGAGCAATTTTCTTTGCGGCTTCATAATTAGTCAATAGTCGCCAAT
>JAFOWI010000127.1 GCA_017425985.1 Bacteroidaceae bacterium
AGGGATGTGGGCATGTTCTAGCCTGCAAATTGACCTATAGGTCAAATCATTTTGATTAGTCCAAGTGCTCCTTTAATCATCAAAACGATAGTTTTGGCTTCGTCTAAATTTGATTTAATAAAATATATGATGAATTGTGGCGATAAAAATCTTTACATATTTTTATTGTACGCAATTCTCTATTTGTATGCTTTTTGCATTGTGTTGAGTTGGTCAATGGTTATTGCGGGTATGTATTCTGCTTTTATACCTGTAGTGTGGGTTAGTTGTTTGAGATATTCCTCCATAGAGGACATGCCAACAGATGCACGTAATGAATCTAATATTGTGGGATTTTCTACGGGGAAAACGTAGAGATTCATTGCACCAGGAGAGCCGAACTGAATTGTTTGTGAGCCATAACGTTGCGGGCGATTGCGTTTCATGGCGATACGGTCGTATAAAATTGCGTATTCATCGTTGCCAATCAAACCTCTTTGCGACATTTCTTCGATTAGAGGCAAATATTGCTCTTGTTTTTCCAAAGAAGCATGGTCGATTACAATCCAAATGGTTTTGTATGACTGTGGCGTCAGATTTGCCGGCAAGCCATCTTTGAGCAGGCTATCTATGATAGCCATATTTTCAAGGTCAGTGCGCTCTACAGCCTCTACTTCTGCTATTAATGAGTCAATAAGTTCGGTACGCCCTTCTACGGTCACGGCTTTTGTAAGTTCTGCCATTCGCGTTCGCGCACCTTGGTCGCTGTTCCACACCTCTATCAGGAGTGCATCCGTAGATTTATCGGAGTTACACGCTGCTAAACACAATGCAGAAAGTATGGGTATTATGAATTGTCTCATATTTGTATCTTTGATTTTCTGGTTATTTTGTTGAAAAATCCGCTACATCTTACTTGCGTTTATTCTTCTGTGGTTGGTACACCCTTACCGTGGTGTCCTGCGATGGCGATGCAGAGAATGCTTATTTTGAGGTTTGGGATTGTTGCGAGTAGCTCAGCGCATGCCATGATTGTAGCGCCGGTAGTGACAACGTCGTCGATGAGGAGAATATGCTTGTTGCAGAGTGGATGCTGAAGCGAGGGGATTGTAGTGAGGGTAAAGATGTTTGCTACATTTTGCTGTCGTTCGTGGGCTTGGAGCGTTGTTTGTGAGGGATTGTTCCTGGAACGGCGAATGTGTTGGTCGGTGATAGGGATGCCTGTAATTTGCTGAATTCCTTGTGCCACGCATTTTGCTTGGTTGTAGCCGCGTTGGCGCTCGCGTTTCTTTGCCAGCGGAACGGGGATGATGCAGTCTATGTTGTTGAAGAAGTCTGTGTCGGCGAGTTCTTTAGCCATGGAACGGCCGAGGTAGATGCCTATCTCGGGGTTGTTGTGGTATTTGAGTGATTTGATGATTGCGGCATTGCGCGTGTTTGGGTGATAGTGCATGTAGGCGTTTGCGCTGACGATGGGGATTTTTCCCCAGAACATGCGTTCAAGCGGATTGCCTGGTTCCGCTTTGTAATGCGTGAGTGGGAGGTTCATCGTGCATGCTGCGCAAATGTGGCTTTCGCCGGCTGCCAACCTTCTTTCACACACGGCGCAGTGTTGCGGAAAGAGGGCCATCCGCAGATTTTTCAGGGCGAGTTTTAGTGTGCTGAACATGATGTTAGGAGCTAATTCATTTGTTGTCAATAGTTTAAAGTTGTAAGCTTTTAAAAATTAAGGCGTGCCAAAGGTTGGATTGGCACGCCTTAATTGATGTATTGATTTAGAAGGGAAGGTCGTCAGCAGGTGCTTGAGGAATGTCGGCAGCTGTAGGTGCTGGGATGTCGAAGGATGCTGCGGGAGCGGGTGCAGCTACAGGCTGCTGAGCCTGATAAGGAACGACTCTCCATGCGCGAATGTCGTTGTACCAGCGGCCGTTGTATTCGCGTGCGTTGATGTCGAAAGATACGGTTACGACGTTGCCTACCTGGATGTTGAATTCATTGATTTTGTCTTCGCCGAACACGTTGAAGAGGCAGCGCTTGGGGTATTGTTCGTTGATGGTTTCGATGACGTAATCCTGTGTTGCCCAGTTAGCACCTGTGCGTGCTGACTGTCCGCTGCGCTTATCCATGACAGCGATAATTTTTCCTGTAATTTCCATTTATTTTGCTATAATTTTGATTTCGTTGGCAAAATTACATTTTCTTTTTTGTTGTTCCTAAGTTTTAGATTGAAAATGTGGGAGCATTGGAAAAATTATTTTTCACCGCTTTATGATTTTGTATTTTTGTCGAAATTTAGCAGTTGTTTTTTGTTGATGATTTTATTACGCCGTTTCGGCGTACGGGCCGACATAAAGTGGCCCCTACAGCATTCGCGGTGTACATTCCATCAATTTTTTCCGCACGGTAGTTGTACTCTGTTCTTTGTACTCTGTACTCTAAAAAAATCGTCAGATTTTTTTTACATTTTTTAACGAAATTGATAAATATCAGAAAATGCAAAGTTTTAACAATTATTAACATAGTGGCGCCGAAATCGGAGGTTTTCGCGCTGAAATCGGTCGAAAAAGTTAGGACATCGGACTTCGTGAAAACAACATCGGAGGTAATTTTAACAACATCGGAGCTTGTTTTAACAACCTTTGAGGTTGTTTTTGCCATTTTTGGGCCCAAAAAAAGGGGAGACCGCGTGGTCTCCCCTTCCGTACTGCAAATATACAACATTTTTGAGCGAAATCCAAATTCGCTTTTTTCGGATTATTAAAATATTTTAACAATTCACATCTTCGTTTGCTATCTCTGAGTTTACAATTTGCGTTGCGTTTTGTAAACTCTATTTTACACTCAATTTTTGCTAATTTGGGTACGTTTGCATAAAAAATAAGGTTCTTAATGTACTTATCGGGAGATGCAATGTGTGGGGATAAGTTTGTCAAGGGTGGCAAGGCAAACATCGTTGTAGGGGGGCAAAACGTTTTCCGCAAGTTTATTTGTGGAGCAAGGCTTTGTTATCGTAGGATTATTTTTTCGCGTTGTTATTGGAGTTATCTTATATTTTTGTGTAATTTTGTGGATGATTATAAAACCTGAGCGCAGTGCAATTGAAATTGCGGAGTGCGCTCTTTTCTAAACCCGTTTGAATCCTATGAAGTTCGTCATTTCAAGTTCTTTATTGTCACAACGCCTGCAGATGTTGGGTCGCGTGATTGTGCCTAAAAATAGCCTCCCTATTTTGGAGACTATCCTCTTTAAGATTGAAGGAAATCAGCTGACGCTGACTGCTGCCGACAACGAAACGATGCTCACCAGCAAGATTGAGTTGGTAGAGTCGGACGGCGACGTTACTTTTGCGATTAATGCAAAGATTATTCAGGATGCCATCAAGGAAATTCCTGAGCAGCCCGTTGATTTCTATGTCAACGCGGAGACTTTCGCCATTACCATTGAGTATATGAATGGCCAGTACAACGTAGTGGGCCAGGATGCTGACGAGTATCCCCTTCCTCCCGCGTTGGGCGACGACAGCACTGAGTTTTTGATTGATTCGCAGTTGCTCTTCAACGGTGTGAACCGTGCGCTCTTTGCTACGTCGAACGACACTTTGCGTCCGCAGATGACAGGGCTCTGTTTCGATGTGAAGGAAAACGAAACAGCCATTGTAGCGACCGATGCTCAGAAGATGGCGTGCACAAAGTTTGCCGGCATTGGTGCTGCGCAGGCGGGGGCTTTCATTTTGCCCAAGAAGCCTGCCACACTCTTGCGCAACTTCCTTGCTAAGGAAGAGGGCGATACGCGCATAGCTTTTTCAATGCGTAATGCTACGTTTACTACGGATGGCTACACCATGAATTGTCGCTTGATAGAGGGACGTTTCCCTAACTATGCCGGCGTTATTTCGGTGAAGAACGATATTGAGATTGTTGTCAATCGCGCAGCTTTGATTAGCACGCTTCGCCGTGTGCTGATTTTCTCAAATACAGCGAGCTCGGCTGTAAAAATGCAGTTCGACAACAACCGTCTTACCATTTCAAGCCACGAAATCGACTTCTCAAAGTCGGCTGAAGAAACGCTTTTGTGCGACTACCAGCAGGCTCCCTTCAGCATCGGTTTCCACGGAGCTTATTTGCAGGATATGATTAACAACATCGAGAGCGAGGACATTGTGTTTAAGCTTGCCGGACCCTCGCGTGCCGGCTTGATTCTCCCTTCTGAGACGAATGACAAGGAGGAAATCATCATGTTGTTGATGCCCATGCTCGTTGTGGACTAAGATGTTGGTGAACACATAAACGGAAGGCAGATTTATGGCTTTAAAACTAACGCGCCCCTTAATATTCTTCGACATCGAAACTACGGGGCTGAGTATCAGTACGGACCGCATCGTAGAGTTGTGCTTCGTTAAGGTATATCCCAACGGTAATGAGGAGGCGCAGTCGCTTCGCTTCAATCCGCAGATGCCTATTTCGGCTGAAGCAACGGCTGTTACAGGCATCACGAACGAAGATGTCAAGGATTGCCCCACGTTTAAGGAAAAGGCGACTGAGCTGGCAAAGATTTTTACGGGCTGCGACATTGCGGGCTACAATTCCAATGGTTTCGACGTGCCCCTGCTCGTTGAGGAGTTTCTTCGCGTAGGCGTGGATTTCGACATATCGAAAGCCAAGTTGGTCGATGTTCAGACCATCTTCTTTAAAAAGGAACCCCGCACGCTCACTGCTGCTTACAGCTTCTATTGCAACAAGGATTTGGAGAATGCCCACAGCGCTATGGCCGACACGCGTGCCACTTACGAAGTGCTGAAGGCACAGCTTGAGCGTTATCCCGACCTTGCGGGCGATGTGAACTTCCTTGCCGACTTCACCAAGCGCAACGACAACGTGGACCTCGCCGGTCGCATCGTTTATAACGAGCAGCGCCAGGAGGTCTTTAACTTCGGAAAGTATCGCGGCAAACCTGTGCTCGAAGTGTTGCAGCGCGACCCCGCTTTTTATGCGTGGATGATGCAGGGCGACTTTACGCAGAACACGAAGCAGGTATTGACAAAGCTTCGTCTGAAACTTTTATAACAAATATATTTTGGGGCGCCAGCCGTAGGCATCGCTCGCCCCACTCTTGTTTGAAACACCTATGAAAGGAAAGCATATTGTACTTGGAATTACAGGGAGCATAGCCGCTTATAAGGCATGCTCCCTCATCCGTTTATTTGTGAAAGCAGGAGCTGAGGTGCAGGTAGTCATCACTCCTGCCGGCAAGGAGTTCATTACGCCCGTCACGCTTTCGGCTTTGTCGTCGCACCCCGTGATAAGCGAATTTTTTGCGCAGCGCGATGGCAGCTGGCATAGCCATGTGGACCTCGGACAGTGGGCCGACGCGATGGTTATTGCGCCCGCAACTGCTTCTTCTATCGGGAAGATGGCAAATGGCGTGGCCGACAATATGCTCATTACGACCTACCTGTCGATGAAGGCGCCCGTGTTCATTGCTCCTGCGATGGACCTCGACATGTATGCCCACCCCTCGACACAACAGAACCTCGACCGCCTGCGCAGTTTTGGCAACTACATCATAGAGCCGACCTCGGGCGAACTAGCCAGCCATCTCATCGGCAAAGGTCGCATGGAGGAGCCCGAAGCTATCTTTGCCCATCTCGAACGCTTCTTTGCGGCGCAGTCAGCGCAGCAACCCAAGCGCCGAGTGTTGATTACTGCCGGACCTACTTACGAGAAAATCGACCCCGTGCGCTTCATCGGCAATTATTCTTCGGGCAAGATGGGATTTGCCTTGGCTGAAGCGTGTGCAAAGTTGGGTTGGGACGTAGAACTGGTGTGCGGACCCGTAAGGACCTCTGTGAGTCATCCCGCTATCAAGCGCACCGACGTTGAGAGCGCGCAGCAGATGTACGAGGTGTGCATGGAGCGCTTTGCAACGTGCGATGCTGCCATACTTTGTGCGGCGGTAGCCGACTTTACCGTGGACCAAGTGGCGGCGCAGAAAATCAAGCGCGGACCTAACGGCCTTGAAATCAACCTCGTGCCTACGAAGGACATAGCAGCATCGCTCGGCGCTATCAAGCAACCGCACCAGCGCCTTGTGGGTTTTGCGCTCGAAACGGTGAACGAGGTGGAGCATGCGCAGGAGAAGTTGCGCCGCAAAAATCTCGACTTCATCGTGCTCAACTCCCTGAACGACGCCGGAGCCGGCTTTGCCTATGACACCAATAAGGTGACGATTATCCCGGCGGAGGGCGAGCCTATTGCTTATCCCCTGAAGCCCAAGACCGAAGTAGCCAACGACATCATTGCGCAGTTATGCAAACTATTCGAAAAATCCTAATAATATCCGCCTTGCTGATGGCTACAATCAGCGCTGTCGGACAAGAGCTTGATGCCCGCGTAGTTGTCAACCACCAGAAGGTGGAGGGGACCAACGTCTCGGTGTTTGAGAGTTTGCAGGAGTCGCTTACCGAGTTTATCAACACGCGTCAGTGGACCAATCTGCAATTTCAGCGCAACGAGCGCATCGCTTGTAATTTCAATATCACCATCAATTCCTACGACGACGCCACCGGCGATACGAAGGCCGAATTGTTGGTGCAGAGCACTCGACCTGTTTATAATTCAGCCTACACAACTACGGTCTTCAGCACGAGCGATGCGAGCTTCAACTTCCAGTATCGTGAGTTCGACCAACTTGAATTTCGCTTGGAAACGTTGGACAATGAGTTGACCGCACTGATTGCTTACTACGTTTATCTTATCATCGGCATGGACCTCGACACGATGTCGCCGCTCGGAGGTACGGAGCAGTTGGAAGTAGTGCGGACCATCGTGAACAATGCGCAAAGTTTTTTGCTCTCAGCCAAGGGTTGGAAGCCCTTTGAGGACGACAAGAACCGTTATGCCATTATCAACGACTACCTTGACAATGCGATGGAGCCTTATCGCCAGTTTCAGTATCAGTACCATCGTCAGGGCTTGGACGTAATGGTTGAGAATGCCGACCGCGGTCGTGCCGGCATCACCGAAGCTATGGCGATGCTCAAGCAAGCTAACGAAAACAAGCCCCTTTCGCTCTTGCCACAACTCATGACGGAGTACAAGCGCGATGAGATTGTGAACATCTATAACGGCAAGGCCAACGTGAAAGAACGCGAGGACTTGCTCGAATTGCTGAAGCGCATCAATGCGTCGCAGATTACGTATTGGCGAAAGATAAAGTGATTGAACCTATATATGTTACAACATCTAAGTATATCAAACTATGCTCTGATAGAGCAGCTTGAAATTGATTTTACGTCGGGTTTCTCGGTGATTACGGGCGAGACGGGTGCGGGTAAGAGTATCATCCTCGGTGCGCTCGGTTTGCTTTGTGGTAGCAGGGCCGATGTGAAAGCCATCAAGGCTGGTGCTCAGAAATGTTGTGTGGAGGCTGATTTCAATGTTTCGGGCTTAGGACTTGAAAGTTTTTTCGAAGCCAACGATTTGGACTTCGACGGCGCTACGTGTTGCATACGTCGCGAACTTACAGCCGCAGGCAAGAGCCGCGCCTTCCTTAACGACACGCCTGTGACGCTCGCTCAGCTCAAGCAAATCTCGGCTTATCTCATCGACGTCCATTCTCAGCATCAGAATCTGCTCATGGGGCGCGAGGACTTTCTGCTCTCCGTGCTCGATGCCGTAGCCGCTAATGATGCCGAGCGCTCAGCTTATGCAAAGGCTTACGCTGATTATCAGTCGGTAAGTCGAAAGCTTGAGGAACTCCGCGCGCGTGCTTCCGACGAACAGTGCGACACGGAGTACATCAGCTTTCAGCTCACGCAACTCGAAGAAGCCCACTTCCAGCCCGGCGAACAGGAGGAGTTGGAGCAGGAGCAGGAGCAGTTGGCACACGCCGAGGACATCAAGCGTGCACTTTGCCAGGCCGGGCAATGCCTGAGTTCCGACGAAAGCAGCGTCAGTCAGCAGTTGCGCGCTACGATAGCGCAGCTCCACCAAGTTTCCGACTACTATGCCGCTTCGGAAGAATTGGCGGAGCGCATTGACAGCTGCCGCATCGAACTCGACGACGTCCTTGCCGAACTTGAGCAAGCCGCCGACCGCGTGGAGTACAACCCCGAGCGACTGGCTGAGGTCGATGAGCGACTTTCCTTGCTCTATAGTTTGCTGAAGAAGCATCGCTGTACGACGATTGACGAACTCCAGGCTTTGCAACAGCAACTTCAGGAGCAGCTCGATGAATCGCTTCACTTCGACGAGCGCCTGCAACAGTTGGAGGCTGAGGTAGCTCAACTGAAAAAACAACTCCATGCCGCAGGCGAAAAACTGACCGCAACGCGTGCGAAAGCTGCCGACCTCATTGCAGCCCAACTCACGGAGCGCCTGCAAACACTCGGCATGCCTTCCGTGCAGACAGCGTTCGAAATTTCTCCGCGCTCAGCTGCCGATCGCTCCGGGTTGGACGCCGTCGTGTTTATGTTTAGCGCCAACAAAAAAGTGCCCATGCAGGACGTGGCACAGATTGCTTCGGGCGGCGAAATAGCGCGCCTCATGCTTTCGCTCAAGGCGATGTTGGCACAGCATCAGCAGTTGCCCACCATCGTGTTCGACGAAATCGACACGGGCGTTTCGGGCAAGATGGCGGAGAGCATGGCGCGCGTGATGCAGCAGATGGCTGCGCGTTGCCAGGTGCTATGTATCACACACTTGCCGCAGATTGCCGCCCTCGGAACCAAGCATTACATGGTGTATAAAACCGAAACCGACGAGCAAACCTTCAGTAACATCGTCGAACTCAACGATGAGCAGCGCATTCGTGAGGTTGCAACGATGCTCAGCGGAGCCGACCTCTCTGAAGCCGCCATCGAAAATGCCAAGAGCTTATTACGAACACATTAATCACAATTTACTCATATATTAATATGCAGAGATTCCTCACTCTACTTCTTGCCGGTTTCGTGATGTTGGCTGCCTATGCTGCCAAGAAGCCCCAGCAAGCCATAGTGAACCTCATCAGTTACGATAAGTCGGGCGAAGTTTTAGCGTCGGGCTACGGATTTTTTATCAGTCAGGATGGGCGCGTCGTGGTGCCTTACCAACTGCTCGAAAAGGCGGTGCGTGCCGAAGTTATCGACACGAAAGGCAAGCGCTACGAGGTGGCGCGCGTAGTGGGCGCCAATAGCAATTACGACTTGGCTGTGCTTACCATTACGGCAGCAAAGCCCAAGTTCGAATACTTTGAGATAGCCGCCGATAGCGTTGCGGCCGGTGCTAAACTGACGGTCTATCCTTATTCGGCAAAGAAGGCCAAGTCGCTGACCATCAAGGTTGATTCAGTTGCAGCCTACGACACGCTTTGTTACTACACCACCACCGTGCCCAACGAGCAGCGATTCGTGGGATGCCCCTTGCTCAACGAGGCAGGACAGGTTGTAGCTATCGTGCAGCAAAGCGCTTCGGCTGAGAACGTAAAGACCTTTGCAATCGATGCGCGCTTTGTGCCGACGCTCCGCACGACAGCCATGAGTTCCTTCAGTGCCGACCTGCGTCGCATCCGCATTCCGAAGCTTCTGCCCGAGGGCGAGCAAAATGCCCAAAGCTACATTTTGATGCTCGACGCGGCCGACTCGCTTTGCACCGCAGTAGCGCATGCCGACTTCATGGCTGCTTATCCTGCGAGCGCTGAGGGCTATCTGAACTACGCGCAATTCAACATGCTCTACGCCGACTACGAAAATTGTGAGCAGTCGGTAGCCAAGGCGTTTGAGGTTGCGCAGCGCCCCGACGAAGTACACTATGCTTTCAGCAAGATGCTCTATCAGATGGCGCGTTCGGGCGTGGAATACAAGGACTGGACGGCGCATAAGTCGGCGGCCGAGGCTGCTGCTGCCTATGCCGTAAATCCGCTGCCGCTCTATCGTATGCAGGAGGCGCACAGCTATTTTCTTGCCGGCGACTTTACAGCAGCTTTGCCTTGCTTCGACGATATTTGTGCAACAGAATTGGTGAGTCCCGAGGCTCACTACATGGTTTCGAAGTGTTTGCTCCTTACGGGAGCCGACACAGTGCAGGCCATCGCGCGCCTCGACAGTGCTATCAACACGCTTGTGCGCCCTATTCAGCGCAGCCAGGCTTACTATGTGCTTGAGCGTGCAAACCTCTATTCCGAAATCGGCGAGTTTCGCAAGGCTGTGCTCGACTACAACCAGTACGAAGGCATCATGACCCCACGTGCGCTCACCGACCGCTTTTATGCTTTGAGGGCTCAGGTAGAACTTGCTGCGCGCATGTATCAGCAGGCGCTTGACGACCTTCAGCATGATGCTGCCCTCTCACCTAACAACGCCTACTACCCTCAGGAGCAAGCGCGCGTATTGCTTATCGTTGGCTACTACGACGATGCTATTGCCAAGGCACAGGTGGCTTTGGACATGGTGCCTCAGAATCCCGAAGCCTACAAACTGATGGGCATTGCCTACCGACAGAAAGGCGACAAGCAGCAGGCGCAGCAGTGCTTCAGCAAAGCTAAGGAGCTTGGCGACAACAGTGTGGACGAATACCTGAAGTAACGCCTTGCGCGCGTATATATATATAAATAAAGGAGGACTCATGTGGTCCTCCTTTATTCGTATGTCGTAGTGTGTAAGTCAGTAGCGCAGCTGTTTGCGTCATTGGTTAAGGCGAATGCCGTTGTCTTCGATGGTGATGAGGCGCTCGCGGTAGAGCATACCTACGGCTTTCTTGAACGTCTTTTTGCTTTGTCCGAAGCGGGCTACGATGTCGTCCGACGCTGTTTTGTCGGTGAAGGGCAGGAATCCGTCGGGGGCGTTCTTGAGTTCCTCCAGCAGTTCTTCGGCAAAGTCCTTGAAGCGGCCCTTTCCGATGCGCTGCACGGAGAGGTCAATCTTGCCGTCCGGGCGTACTTTTACGACCGACCCTTCGAGGCGCATGCCGCTATGGAGTTGGGTGTACACCTGATTATCGTAGATGAGGCCCTGATGGCGGTTGTTGACGATGACCTTAAAGCCGAGGTCCGTTTTTTGCCAAATGAGCATATCCACCACTTCTCCGCGGTGGTAGTCCGTAGGTTGGGCATTTTCGATGTAGCGCTCGATTTTTGCTGAAGCAACGATGCGCGCCGTTTCCTCATCTATGTGGATGTGAACAAGATAGCTGTGGTCCTTCACCATGCGAAGCTTCTGCTCGCGGAAGGGCACGAAGATGTCCTTCATAGGTCCCCAGTGGAGGAAAGCTCCGTGTTCGTTGACCCACGCTACGCGGAGGTGGGCAAAGTCGCCTACGCATGCCAGTGCTTTTTCTGTTGTAGCCACCAGGCGGTCCTGCTGGTCGAAGTAAACGATGACTTCCACCTGCGTGCCGGGGCGCATCTCGCTCTTCACGAAAGCCTTGGGCAGGAGGATTTCGCCTAAGTCCTTGCCCGCATCGAGGTAGGCGCCGTGGTCCGTAAAGCGGTTGATGGTGAGGAGGTTGTATTGTCCTAATTTTATCATGAGTCAGTAGTGTTCGGGTGGGTTAATCGGGGTTGACCACTCTGCCGTCCTGCAGATGGATGGTGCGGTCGGAGCGCTTGGCGAGTTCTTCGTCGTGGGTGACGATGACAAAGGTTTGCCCCAGTTCCTCGCGCAGGTCGAAGAACAGGCGGTAGAGCTCTTCGCGATGGGCGGAGTCGAGGCTACCGGTGGGTTCGTCTGCCAGAATTACGTCGGGGCGGTTGAGCAGTGCGCGCGCCACGGCTACACGCTGGTTTTCGCCACCCGATAGTTCGGCCGGCTTGTGGTCAGCGCGGCTGCCGAGGTTCAGATAGTCGAGCAGTTCGGCTGCACGTTTGCGCACGTCGCGTTCGCGACTGCCGGCGATGATGCCGGGTATCATTACATTTTCGAGCGCAGTAAATTCGGGCAACAGTTGGTGGAACTGAAAAACGAAGCCTAGGTGCCTGTTGCGAAATTGCGCCAAGGCATTGCCTCGCAGGTCGAGCACCTGAGTGCCGGCAATGGTGAGGCTGCCTGCGTCGGGCTTGCAAAGTGTGCCCATAATCTGGAGCAGCGTGGTTTTGCCCGCTCCGCTGGGTCCTACAATGCTTACTACTTCGCCGCTGTCAACGTGAAGACTCACATCGTTGAGCACACTTAGCGCGCCAAACGATTTATTGATGGCTTTGAGGTCAATCATGAGCCGATATTATGGAATAGGGTGGAGGATGTGAGCAGTATTAGTGCTTACGAGCCTTTTTGAGAATTACGTAAACCAAACCACACAACACGACGCCCAGGATGGCATAGCCAATGATGTGGCTGTATTCGCTGGCCTTGTCGGCCACTTTTTGAGGAGTGTCGATAACGGGGAATGCCTTGTAGATCGCATATCCTATCAGCGCCAAAATCGTATTCCAGATGCCTGCGCCGAGCGTTGTGAAAAACAAAAATTTTCCGACATTCATGCCTGCAAGTCCGGCTGGAATCGAAATGAGCTGGCGCACGGCGGGAACGAGGCGGCCAACGAAGGTTGACATGGCGCCGTTTTTCACAAAATATTCTTCAGCGTACTGCACCTTCGCTTCGTCAATCAAGCAATAGTGACCCCAGCGGCTGCGCGCGAAGCTATACACTACGGGGCGACCGAGCCACTTTGCCAAATAATAATTAATGAGTGCGCCGATATCGGCACCAATCGTAGCGAAGATGATGACGCCCGCAAGCGTCATGACGTCGGACGAACCCGTGAGCCAAGCAGCCGGCGGCACAACAACCTCTGAGGGAAACGGAATGAACGAACTTTCGATGGCCATGAAGATGGTCACTGTCCAATAATTAAGATTGTCGAGCAACCAGAGAATAATGTCCTGCATGCGATGAGTGTGTTTTGAATTTTTGTTTTCTTTAATTGAGCAGTCGGTTCTGCCGAAGTTCTTTCCGTTGAAAACTTCGTGCGGAGCCATATCTTCTGCAAATTTACGAAAAAAGCCGGGCTTGAGCGCAATATATTGGTTCAATTCGCCTGCGCGTTAATAATAATTAATGAATGTGCGCGCATTGTGGTGCGCAGATGCAATGGCGAGTTTCTAAAGTAGCCGGTAGCGGCTCGAAGGCTGAGGCTTTCGGAGCGCGCGAACTGCTGCTTAGGCAGGAGATAAAATATTGTGAAATTTTTTGTTGCGCGCCTATCTCGGTACAAAGATAACATTCAGCGAGTTAGGCATTAAAATCAGTCGGCCTTTTGGTTTTGGCGAACGAAGTCGGCGCTGCGCGAAACGGGCGTTTTCCAGGGTGCGAGATAGCAAAACGAAGGGTTGATTTGTTAACGGATGTTAATTAACAAGTTTTAACAAATTTGGATTTCGTCAAATTTTGTTGTAACTTTGTACTACAAGGGAGGAACCACGCGGTTTCTCCCTTTTTTCGGCCCAAAAATGGCAAAAACAAGCTCAAAGGTTGTTAAAACAAGGTCAAAGCTTGTTAAAATTACCTCCGATGTTGTTCAAAGAAGGTCGGAGATCGTGATTTTTTCGATGGATTTTGGGGTAAAAAAGTGCGATTTGGGTGCTCAGACAACGGATTTTGTAAAAAAGACAAAAAATTTTTGTGCACGTTAATTGTAAATAAATGTTAAAATTCCAAAGCGCGTGATTTTGTCAAAAAATGTTTTTGTTCGCAGGTTGTTTTCTCGGAAAAACATCGCGGATGCCGTAGGGGCCACTTCATGTCGGCCCGCACGCCGAAACGGCGTAATGAAAAATAGCCCAGCTGTCGGCCCGCGGATATTTTATTCTCACGCAGACTGCGCGGAAGTCGCGGAGGCGCATTGGCTTCGCGTGCTTGCCATGCGGGATGAGCAGCTTCGCCCCTCGTGGGGCGGCGGGCCGACATGAAGTGGCCCCTACACCTTGCGGGAGGTCTGTACAATAAAATGTGCCGTATGGTTCCGCGCGTTTTGCATATTGCCTTAAAGCGAACTTCATTTCCGCACGAAATCGAATTACGCGCTTGCCAAGCGGAATGTGTGCTCACAGAGGTGCGCCATGAGGCTCGGATATTGCTGCTTTGGCGCACTGAAAATGTCAGTTTTTATGAAATTAAGCCATTTATATTGCGCAAAACGTCGAAAAGTGTGCAATTTCTGCGTTATTTTTTGAAAATTTCTTTGCCAATTAAATAATAAGCTATACTTTTGCAGATAGTAAAGACGGCTTTATGCCGCCCTTCTTAGAAGTATTAATATTAACTTTAATAAAAAATTTAACTATGTCTGAAATTTCAGCAAAAGTAAAGGAAATCATCGTTGAAAAGCTCAGCGTTGACGAAGCAGATGTTACTAACGAAGCTAGCTTCGCAGGTGATCTTGGTGCAGATTCTTTGGATACTGTAGAACTCATCATGGAACTCGAAAAGGAATTTAAGGTTACAATTCCTGATGCAGATGCAGAAAAGATTGCAACTGTAGGTGATGCTATTGCTTACATTGAAGAACACTTGGCTTAATACAATTGCCAGCAACGATCATCTTTTACTAAGTTGACCGCTGAAGGGGTTTAACGTATAGCGTTTGAGTTTTGCGATTCGTCGCAGGCTCATCAACGTTAAACGTTAAACCTTTTTTGCTTTAGCCCAAGGGGCGAAGCCGGATGGTCGGCCGTATCGTTAACGACAATTTTAGCGAGCGTGAGGGCCTATGTAGCTGTTGAAATCTCTGCGCAAATACCTTTGTGCACAACAGATTTTGCCGCGCTCACCTCAAACGTTAAATATAAAATTGCAGCGCAAGCCTTTATTTCCTTGTATGGCACCGCAGGAGCAATAAGCCTAATAAGCCCTATCACCTTATTAGGCCTATTGTGGTGGCTTGAAGAAATTGCAGGCTGACGCTTTGTTGAATTCTATTAAAATTATTAAGCACATGGAATTGAAAAGAGTAGTAGTAACAGGTCTTGGTGCGCTCACACCCGTGGGCAATACTGTTGAAGAAACTTGGGAATCGCTCAAAGCCGGTAAGAGTGGCGCAGGTCCTATTACGCATTTCGACGCATCACAGTTTAAGACACAATTTGCCTGCGAAGTAAAGAATTTTAAGGTGGCTGACTTCATCGACCGCAAGGAAGCGCGCAAGATGGACCTCTACGAACAGTATGCTGTCGTAGCTGCTATGGAAGCCATGAAGGATGCAAACTTCGACATGGAAACGCTCGATAAGAATCGTGTGGGCGTAGTGCTCGGCGTAGGTATCGGCGGGATGCATACCTTTGAGGAAGAATGTGGAAGCTGGGTTGTCAACGGTAAGGAATTGGGCCCCAAGTTCAGTCCCTTCTTCATCCCCAAGATGATTGCCGACATCGCTTCGGGCCAGATTTCTATTATGTATGGTTTGCACGGTCCTAACTACACTACGACTTCGGCTTGTGCATCTTCAACCAATGCTATTGCCGATGCCTTCAACCTCATTCGCTTGGGTAAGGCTAATGTGATGGTGACAGGCGGTGCCGAAGGTGCTATCTTCCCCTGCGGTGTAGGCGGCTTCAATGCGATGCACGCACTCTCAACGCGCAACGACAGTCCTGAAACGGCAAGCCGTCCGTTCTCGGCTTCGCGCGATGGCTTCGTGATGGCTGAGGGTTCTGCCATCCTGATTCTCGAAGAGTTGGAGCATGCCAAGGCTCGTGGCGCAAAGATTTATTGCGAATTGGCAGGTTGCGGTATGTCGGCCGATGCTCACCACATCACAGCGTCGCACCCCGAAGGACTCGGCGCTCACCTCGTGATGACTTCAGCGCTCGAAGATGCCGGCATGAAGCCCGAAGACATTGACTACATCAATGTACACGGAACTTCAACGCCTGTAGGCGACATTTCGGAAGTGAAGGCGATTAAGAAGCTCTTTGGCGAACACGCTTACAAGCTCAATATCAGCTCAACAAAGTCAATGACAGGCCACCTCCTCGGTGCTGCCGGCGCTATCGAAGCATTGGCTTGCTGCTTGGCTGTGCAGAACGACATCGTGCCCCCCACTATCAATCATGAAGAGGGCGACAACGACGAAAATATTGATTACAACCTTAACTTCACCTTTAACAAGGCTCAGCAGCGCACCATCAATGCTGCGCTCAGCAACACCTTCGGCTTCGGAGGCCACAATGCGTGCTGCATCTTGAAGAAGTACAAGGGCTAAGGTCGTGTGTACATACTACGAATGCGGTGGAAACAGTCGCTAAAGCGAACCCTGTTCTTCCACCGCTTCGTCTTAGTCGATACACATGCCTACGAACCGATTCTACAAATGTTAAGAAAATTTATTGAACGACTGAAACTTCCCTTCCGTAAGGACAGGGAACTACGCTCAGCGCTCTACCGCATACTTGGATTTTATCCCCACAATATTGAGTACTACAAAATTGCGTTTGCCCACAAGTCGCAGGCCTTTCGCGACAAGAAAGGGCAGTTGTTGAACAACGAGCGCCTCGAATTTCTGGGCGACGCTGTGCTTGAGTCTGTGGTGAGCGACATCCTGTTCCACCATTTTGAGAAGAAACACGAAGGTTTTCTGACGGCAACGCGCTCAAAAATCGTGCAGCGCGAATCGCTCAACAAATTGGCCAAAGATTTGGGCATCGACAAACTCGTGCAAACTGCCACACGCAATAATTCGCACAATTCGCACATTGGTGGCAACGCTTTCGAAGCACTTATGGGCGCTGTTTACCTCGATAAGGGTTACAAAACTTGTCAGCGCTTCATCCGTAAGCAAATTTTGGGTCGCATCATGGACCTTGATGGCGTTGCAAACAAGGAGGTGAACTTCAAGAGCAAACTTCTTGAGTGGTGTCAGAAGAACAGGATTCAGAACGACTTTGCCATGAAGATGGAGGACGGCGGTAAGCAGAACGAACCCACCTTCCATTGCACAGTTGTCATCGAAGGTGTTGAGTTTGGCTACGGTAAGGGCTACTCCAAGAAAGAAGCGCAGCAGGCTGCCGCAAAAGAAACGCTCACCATCCTGCGTCGCGATGAGAACGCCGTAGATAGCGTCTTCAGAGCCAAAGAAAAGCGTACCGCCATGGAGGCTAACGAGGTGGCGGTGCTTCCTAAAATTGAAGAAATCGAAGAGGCTTTGTTGCAGGAAAAACAGCAGAGCAAGAAAGCCGCGCCCGCGGTCGTAGCTCCCGCACCTGCTAAGAAAAATGAGCGCACTGCTCGCGAGAACGTGCGTCCCGAACACGAGGAAGTGCGCTCCCAGCGTGAGGATAAGCGCCCTAAACGTGAGGACACCCGCGAAGCGAAGCAGCCCGAACGCTCTGAACAAAAGGAAGTACGCTCTGAACAGAATAGCGAGCGTCCTGAACCTAAAAATGAGCGCCCCGAACCTAAAAACGAGCGTTCGGAGCAGAAGGAACGCCCTGCTAAGCCTGTCAGTGCAGCTCCTGTGAAGGGCGAAGTCGGCGCTACGAATCCCGTTAAGCCTGCTAAGGCTGAAGCGCCCGCTGATACTCCTGCCGAAGTGCGCGTAAAGCCAGCTAAGGTTACGTCCGTAGCGCTTGCCGAAGCAGCTATTGCCGATGCCGAAAGCCGTATGTACCCCGTAGTTGAGGCTCCGCAGAAGAATACGCTGCCTGCTGTTCAGGATGTTCAGCCTATGCTCGATGATGTGATGTCTGAGGCGGAAAATGTTGAGGTTGAGCCGAATGAAGCTAAGTCTGAGGCTAAGAAACCGCGACGTAAGCGCCACCAGGTGCGAGCGCTCGAAGAATTTACGCAGCCTAAGCCTGTTGTAGTCGAAGCCGACGCCGAAGCATCAGTACCTGCAACCGAGGTTTCCAAGGAGGAAAAACTTTCGCGCAGAGCTCGTCGCGCTGCCAGGTTGGCTAAGGCTCAGCTTGCGGCGGATGCTGTTGCGAACGAAGCCGTTCCAGCTATTGAGGAAGTACCTGCGAAAGCCAAGGTTGCTCCAGTTCCCGATGAAGCTAAGCCTGAAGTTGCGAATTTGCCTGTTGCGAAGCAAGCCGGAGCACCTGTGAGCGATGAAGCAGAGGCTGCTCCTGATGCTGACAGACCTAAGATGAGCAGAGCCGAGCAGCGTCGCAACAAGCGCAATCGTATCAAGGCCGAAGCCATGGCCGAACAGCAAATCTCTGTTGATGCGCCTGCCGAAGTCTCTGCAATTTCCAATGACGTGAGCGATGCGCCAACTGCGCCCAATGCTCCTAAGACTGACCTCCGCGCTACTTCGTCGCGCAAGAAGCATCAGAGTGGAAATAGCCGCATGCGTCGTCGCATGCAGGCACAGGCTGCAACTCAGGCCGAGGAAACTGTTGTCGAAACCAACGATTAGCATCCCTCCCACTCATTATATATAATAAATGCCAACCCCGAGCGTTCGAGGTTGGCATTTGTTGTATGATAGCTGCGATGTATGTGCCCGAGCATGGCTTACATCACGTTGCGCAAACGTGCGAGGAATTCGTCCGCCTGTTCTTTCGTCAGGCAGAGTGGGGGGAGCAGGCGCAATATGTTGGTTGAAGCGCAGCCCGTGAAGACGTGTTGCTCTTTCACCAAAGCTGTGCGCATCGCCTTGATAGGTTCGGAAAACTCAATGCCGATCATCAAGCCCTGACCGCGTACGTCCACAATCTTATCGCCCTTCATTTTGTTGAGTTCGCTGAGAAGGAAGTCGCCAACGCTGGCTGTGTTCTCTACAAGTCGTTCGTCCTCAATAATGTCGAGCACTGCCAGCGCAGCAGCGCAAGCCAAGTGGTTGCCTCCAAAGGTGGTGCCGAGCTGACCATAAGTGGCTGTGAACATCGGTGAAATCAATACGCCGCCACAGGGGAATCCGTTGGCAATACCTTTGGCGCAGGTGATGAGGTCGGGCTTCACGTCGAGATGCTGGTGGGCAAAGAATTTGCCACTGCGGCCGTAGCCACACTGAATTTCGTCGCAGATAAGCACCGCTCCGGCTTCGGTACAAGCCTTGCGCAAGCCCTGCATGAATTCTTTGCTTGCCATGCGAATACCGCCCACACCTTGGATGCACTCTACGATGACGGCAGCCACATCGCCCTTTTGGAGTTCAGCTTCGAAGGCTGCGAGGTCGTTGAGGGGGAGGAAGGTGCAATGATTGTTGGCATTGATGGGCGCAATGATTTTCGGATTGTCCGTAGCTTCGACGGCGAGCGACGTACGTCCGTGGAACGCCTTTTGAGCGCAGAGCACGCGGCTCTTTCCTGTGTGGAACGACGCCAACTTCAGGGCATTCTCATTGGCTTCAGCGCCCGAGTTGACCATAAAGAAGGTGTAGTCTTCGTAGCCCGAAGCCTTGCCCAGACGTTCAGCCACCTGCTCTTGCAGACGGTTGATAACAGAATTTGAGTAGAAGCCCAGCGTGGAAAGTTGTTCGCAGAGGCGCTTTACGTAGTGCGGGTGGCAGTGGCCCACAGAAATTACGGCATGACCACCGTAGAGGTCGAGGTATTCAGTGCCCTGCTCGTCCCAAACGTGGCAACCTTCGCCACGCACAATGTTGATGTCGAAAAGAGGATATACGGGATAGAGTGTCATTGTTCTGAGATGGTTAAAGAGAGGTTCGTCTGTTTAGTTTGAATAAACTTACCAAACTAAAAAAGGTGCGTCAGAAGAGACGGTTGCTACGTCGCACGAGCTTCTTCTGACGCACCTTATTTGTATGAAATTTGATTTTGCGGTAAAGGAAACCGGGTTTCCATCACGGATGTCAGACTTCTTTAGAACGCCAAAGGTTTGAGGCACAAGCCCGTCGTTTCTTCGAGTCCGAACATGAGGTTCATGTTCTGCACAGCCTGACCCGATGCGCCCTTGAGCAAATTGTCGATGCAGGCAGTGACGAGGATTTTTCCCTCGAACAAATCTACGTGCACCAGGCACTTATTTGTGTTGACCACCTGCTTCATGTCGATTGCCTTGTCCACATAGTGTGTGAAGGGGGCTTCGGCATAGAAGTCCTTAAAGCGCTGCACGACGTCTTCCTGCAGGTTTTCGACCTTCACCACCGCAGTTGTGAAAATGCCGCGTGCAAAGTCGCCGCGATAGGGGATAAAGTCAATCTCGTTGCAGAAGTCGGGTTGCAACTGGCAAAGACTTTGCTTTATTTCGGGCACATGTTGGTGGTCGAAAGCCTTATAGATACTCATGTTGCCATTGCGCCATGAGAAGTGAGTCGTCGCCGAAGGCTTTACGCCCGCACCTGTTGAGCCAGTAATCGCATTCACGCTGACATCGCTTTGCAGAAGTTCACAATCCGCCAAGGGCAGGAGTGCCAACTGAATACATGTAGCGAAGCAGCCAGGATTTGCTACGTGGAGTGCGCCTTGAATCTTTTCGCGGTTCAACTCAGGAAGTCCATACACATAGTCATGGTCTTCTGAAGCAAGGCGGAAGTCCTGTGCGAGGTCGATGATGCGAACGTCGGCGGGGATGTAGTGTTCCTGAAGGAACTGCGTGCTCTTGCCATGACCGAAGCAGAAGAAGACTACGTCCACTTCGTCGAACGGAAGTTGGTCCGTAAAGCGCAGTTCTGTTTCGCCATAAAGTCCGGCGTGCACGTCTGTCACAAGGTTGCCGGCATTGCTTTCGCTATGTGCGAAGACGATTTCGGCTGCAGGGTGGTTGATGAGCAGACGGATGAGTTCGCCTGCGGTATAACCCGCTGCGCCGACAATTCCGACGCGGATTGAATCGTTCATAAACGATTAGTTGTTCTTAGCGATGAGGTAAATAATGAGGTAAGCCAACACGCCGCCCAATCCTGCTGTGAAGAATGTGAGGAGTGCGTAGGCAATGCGTACGATAGTGGGGTCGATGTTGAAGTATTCAGCGATACCGCCGCAAACACCTGCGAGCTTAGCGTCTTTAGAAAGTTTGAATTTACGTTCCATAATGATAATTATTAAAAGTTTTAGTGTTGATTAAAATTTTTCGTCTTCGTGGTTAGAGTGGAACACGCGGAGCGGTGTTGAGAGCACCTTGATGAAGCCCTTAGCATCGTCAGCTGTCCAACCCTTCTGTGTTTCGCCATATTCGCCAAACTTCGTCTTCACGAGGTCGTCCTTGCTGTCAACGCCTACTGTTGAGAATCCGAGCGGACGGAGTTCAAGGATCACTGTGCCGTTGACAAAGCGCTGTGAGCTTTCGAGCATGGCTTCGATGTCGCGCATCACGGGTTCGAGGTACTGGCTTTCGTGGAGGAACATGCCATACCAGTTGGCTACCTGGTCCTTCCAGTATTGTTGCCACTTTGAGAGTGTGTATTTTTCAAGGAAGCGGTGTGCTCCGATGATGAGCATGGGCGCTGCCGCCTCGAAACCTACGCGGCCCTTGATGCCAATGATGGTGTCGCCCACGTGCATGTCGCGTCCGATGCCGTAAGCTGCGCCAATCTCTTCGACCTTACAGATGGCAGCGATGGGGTCGTCGTAGCGCTCGCCGTTAATCGCCTTGAGCTGGCCGTGTTCGAAGGTGAGTTTCAACTCTTCGCTGCCTGTCTTTGTCACCTGCTTGAGGTAAGCCGATTCTGGCAAGCCTTGGCGCGAGTCAAGGATTTCGCCGCCACAGATACTTGTGCCCCAGATGCCTACGTTGTAGCTGTACTTCAGCTTAGTGAAGTCGGCAAAGAATCCGTTGGCGTTGAGGTAGTCCACTTCTTCTTGGCGCGAGAGGTTGCTGTCGCGTGTGAGCGTGATGATTTCCATTTCGGGGCACATCACGAGGAATGTCATGTCGAAACGCACCTGGTCGTTGCCTGCGCCTGTCGAACCGTGCGCGATAGCCTGCGCGCCGATTTCCTTAGCGTAGCGCGCAATCGCCATACCCTGGAAGATGCGCTCTGAAGAAACGGAGATGGGATATACATTGTTGCGGAGCACGTTGCCATAAATCATGTACTTGAGGCTCTTTTCATAGTACTCCTGCGTAACGTCGAGTGTCACGTATTCCTTGGCGCCAAGCTTGTAGGCATTTTCTTCGTTAGCCTTGAGCTGTTCGGGGCTGAAGCCGCCTGTGTTGGCACAGGCTGCATAAACTTCGTAGCCCTTTTCTTTAGCCAAGTACATAACTGTATAGGATGTGTCGAGGCCGCCACTGAAGGCAACGACAACTTTCTTCTTGTTTTCAGACATTGTAGTAGTGAGTTTTATGTGGGATGTATGGAAGCGGAGTGCGGACTTACGCGGGATTAGCAGCGATGAAGTCGAGCACGTCCTGGGGAATTTCTACGGGGAGAGGGTCGTTGGGATGCTTTGCGGGGTCGTAGAGCATACCTGTGCAGACGCAGTATTTGCGACCTGTGCGCGCAAGCACGTCGCAGTTGATGCAGCAGGGCGCTTCGGGCGTGCCGCAACCCTTCCAATATTCATCGTCGTGCGTAAGTTCGTCGAAGGGAACAGGCACGTAGCCCAGCGAAGTATTGATGCGCATCACGGCGCCGCTACTTGTGAGGCCGAAAATCTTGGCTTCGGGCCAGCGCACACGACTGAGGCTGAAGGCAAGGCGCTTGATGCGTGTTGCCAGGTGATGACCGCGGAACTTGGGCACTACGATGAGCCCGGAGTTGGCTACATAGTGCTTGTTTTCCCAGCTCTCGATGTAGCAGAAACCAGCAAACTCTTCGCCGGCGAGTGCAATGACTGCCTTGCGTTCGCGCATCTTTGTTGCCACGTATTCGTGCGTTCTTGAAGCGATGCCCGAGCCTCTTACCTTAGCTGATTCCGTGATGGTCTGGAGAATGGTGTCAACATATTTTTCGTGGCTGCCATCTGCTACAATGACCTGAATGCCGTCGTTGTATTCTTGCATAATAGTTTGGTGTATAATTTAGTTGTGTAAAGCGATGTTTGGTACGCACGAGGATAGCTCTGTCGCAATGCGTTCGCGGTCGTAGCCTTCGCGCGTGATAATCATGATTGTGTCGTCGCCAGCAATGGTGCCACACACGGAGGGCAACTGATGTTTGTCGATAAGCGACGCAATGGCCGAAGCATAGCCCGGCTGTGTGCGGATAACGGCAATGTTGCCCGAGAATTCAAGTTTCGAAAACGCGTTGTCGCGCAATATAGCGGGTGGGCTTTGCACTTTCGAAACGCGGCGGTAGAGAGGGTGTTCGGGGATGACATAAACATAGCTTGTCCCACGACGTACCTTCGTGGCTTTCAGCTTTTTCAAGTCGCGCGAGAGGGTTCCCTGCGTCAATGTGTACCCCATTTTTTCGAAACTCTTAATTAAGTCTTCTTGGCTCTCAACCTCGGTGTTCATCAGCAAGCGTTTCAGAATGTTCAAACGCTCTTGCTGCTCTTCTCTTACACCCATATTTATATATATTACTTAAGAGGGGGATAGTCCTTGTGTTTTTTCCAAAAAAATTGTGGGCAAAAGTAACGTTTTCCTTTTATTTGTACAACACAAACGTGCATATTTTTTGCATAAAACGTGAATATTTGCATAAAAATGCCACTTTTTGCATAAAAATGCGTCATTTCTTTGTGGCTCTGCCGATTAGCCGTTTTTACTGCCGATGTGCGTAGTGGTTCGTGAGATGATGCCGAAAAATCCTTATTTTTAGGTATTGCCAAATCGGGCGTAGCTTCGTATCTTTGCACAGAAAATTGCAATTTTTCGCAGCAGCGAGGAGCTGTATAGTTCATTTCGGGCTGCTTATTTACCTTCGTCTATATGGAAAACACAATGCTGAGTTATAAGCCTACGGACAAGATGATTGACCTTGTCAAGGACAACAGTGCCCTCATCATGGTGATGGGGCGCTTTGGCATATCTTTAGGATTTGGCGAGAAAACGGTGCGCGAAGTCTGCGCCGACCACAATGTCGATGAGCCTACATTCCTGGCTGTGGTCAACTTCGTGGCTAACAAGGACTTCGATGCGCGCAACATTTCGCTTGCAGCACTGATGGGCTATCTTAAGGAAGCTCATGAGTACTACCTAAAATTTAACTTGCCACAAATTCGTCGCAAGCTCATCGAAGCCATCGACTGTTCCGAGGCCAATGATATTGCCGTGCTCATCGTGAAGTTCTACGACGAGTATGTCATGAAAGTGCGCCGCCACATGGACCACGAAAACCGTGTTGTCTTCACCTACGTGGACCAACTGCTCAATGGCTACCTTCACCGCGACTATGTCATCGACAATTTTTCGGGCAAACACGTGCCCATCGGGTCGAAGCTCAAGGAACTCAAAGACGTCATCATCCGATATTATCCCGACACAAACAACTATTTGCTCAACTCCGTTTTGCTCGACATCATGCACTGCGAAGAAGACCTCTCCTCGCATTGCAAAATTGAGGACCTGCTCTTTGTGCCGGCTGTGAAGCAGATTGAAAATAAACTCCTTACGGCAAGCAAAGCCACTTACACCGACGCCCTTGCCCCGACTGACGCTGAAGCAAAGAAGTCCGACCTGCTGAGCGACCGCGAGAAGGACGTGCTCATCTGTGTGGCGAAGGGCATGAGCAACAAGGAGATTGCCGACGCGCTCTTCCTCTCGGTGCACACGGTAACAACGCATCGTCGCAATATTTCGGCAAAACTTCAAATCCACACCACCGCCGGACTTATCATCTACGCCATAGCCAACAAACTCGTGGATATTCAGGATATAAAATAAGCGGCATTGAGTCGTTGCGCAGAGCGAGTGGTGCGTATCTTTCGCGTGATAAGCACGCAATTCGGTTTCACGCGGACTACGCGGACGGAGCGGAACCATTCGGCGCATGTCATAACACAAACATCCCGAACGGTGTAGGGGCCACTTTATGTCGGCCCGCCGCCCCGCGAGGGGCGAATATACACATCCTGCATAGCAAGCACGCGAAGCTAGTGCGTCTCCGCGACTTCCGCGCAGTCTGCGTGAGAATAAAATATCCGCGGGCAAACAACCGAGCATCGTAATCTCGTAATTCAAATTCCGCGAGCCAACAGCAGGGTTATTTTTTATTACGCCGTTCTG
>JAFOWI010000128.1 GCA_017425985.1 Bacteroidaceae bacterium
GATTTGGCAGGGCAATGCGGATTTTGTAGGTTCTTGCCACTGTGTCAGCCATGGGGTAGATTTCCCGGATAATGCCTGTTACCGGCTGGTTGTTGAGGGACCAGAAGGAAACCTCGACGCTCTGCCCCTTGGTTACTTCGTCGAACGGACACAGACGCAGCGCGCGGAATATCTGACTGCGCTCAGGGTAGCAGGTATGAGCAGTATATTCGCTTTCGACAAACTGCATGAGCGCGCCGAAGTAAGGAGCAGAGAACTCTTGCTCCAAGTGTTGAAGCCAGGAAGGGTGAATCGTGGTGAGCATAAGCGATGAAATAAAAAATTTCTTTAGATTGAATGGAGATATCGCAATGAGCAGATGTTGTTGACAATTCCTGCGAGTTTTACGATTGAACGCACAGCACCGGAAATACAGCATAGACCGCGAAGTCAAGAAGGCATTGCTACCCAATGGCGCGACCGATTCAGAAAGGACATTCTGCCTGCAAACGCAGAAAGCTGCCCGTAACAGGATGTTTGAACGTGAGGCGCTCGGCATGTAAGCAGAGGCGCTGCCCGGCATTGCCGTAGAGCGCATCGCCCACGATGGGACAGGCAAGCCCTTCGGCGTGGGCACAATGCAAGCGAAGCTGGTGCGTGCGCCCCGTGTGGGGATGCAGTTGCAGGCGACTGACGGTCCGACCTTCGAGTTGCTCCGTGCGCACTACCTTATATTGAGTAACAGCTGGCTTTCCATTGCTGAAATCTACAACCTGGCGCGGACGATCGAGCAAGTCGGGCGATAAGGGCAGGCGTACGTAGCCTTGAACATCGCAGGGGGTGCCTTCGACCAGCGCAACGTAGGACTTTTTCGTCTGTCGCTCTGCAAACTGCTGCTGCAACCGGGCTTGCGCATCTTTGGTCTTGGCAAAAACGAGTATGCCGGACGTGTCCATATCCAGGCGATGAACGGAGTAAATCTCAGCGCGCGCAGCTGCAAGGAGCGATTGTGCCGAAGATTGCTCCGACGTGCCGGGAACGGAGAGCATACCCGATGGTTTGTTGACCACTACGATCTGCTCGTCCTCATATATAATCGGCAGTAACAGCTCCGAGCCGGGCGCTGCCGCCAACGGATTATCATCGACCTCCAAACCGCGCAGCATGTGTGCAAGGATGGGCTTGCACTTGCCCGTACACGAGGGATAGAAGTGGCGGTGGTGGCGCACCTCATGCGAGGGCGACTTTCCCCACCAAAACTCACCGAAGCACAGCGGGCGCAAGTGGTGGAGGAAGGCGTATTGCAGCAGTTTGGGCAACGCACACTCTCCGGCTCCGGCTGGAGGGACGGGCGGTGTGACCGATTTGAAAATATCTATGAGGTCTGCCGTTTCGCCCAGCACGTTGATCATGCGGAATTGGCGGAATATCCATGTTTGCAGATGGTCGGAGAGCTGGCGACGCTGCGTTTTCAGCGCATCGATGCGGGCGGTGTGGATGGAAAGCTCCGCCTGAGCTTGCGCTACGAGCTGCTGATGTTGCTTCTTCAGCCGCTGGAAGTCAGCCTTCATGCGCTGACTTTGGCGAACGAGCGCTGCTTCTTCTTCGGGAGTGAGCGCTGAAGTTGAGCGCCGGCGGTCGCGCTCCGCCTTTGCCGATAATAGTTGCTGGCGCATGGCTGCGAGTTCGGTTTCGGCTGCAGTCTCGGCGTTGGCGAGTGCTTCGCGTGCATGCCTGTATTCGACGGACTGCTCCATTTCGGCAATGGAGGCGTTCAGACGATTGAGCACCGCTTCGTTCTCAACGAAATAACTATCGGGCTGCAGGAAGTCGTAAACAGCAGGTACGAAGTAGGGCAAAGCATTCTGCCCCATGAGGAGTCCGGAGTAGGCAGCAAGGTAGCCCAACGTCCCATCCTCACGACTCACGACCAGTACGCCCAACATCTTGCCCGCAGCGAGCTCTTCGCACCACGCAGATTGCGTCTCGATATAGGCACACATCTCCGCTGCAGCCTGCTCCACCAATGGGTGAGGCTGATAGGAAAACGGATAGGTGAAACGCTGAGGCGGCGCGCTGCACGGAGACTGAAGAAAGGCGTAAAACATAATTTAAAACAGCAGACTTATTCGTTTTGCAAAAATACGAAGATTCCGCCAGCTACGCATTCGGCAACACAAGAAACTACACAAAATTAATTTTATCGCATTTTTAAGAACATTTTATATTTAAAATTGTTAAAACTTTTTACCTCCGTAAAGTTTTATTTGACTAAACCAATAATAATATGTATCTTTGCCTACATACAGCACCATATAAATTGATAAGACTATGAAACGAACGATTTTAATGCTCATGGGGGCATGGCTTGCAAGCATTTTTGCAGTCATGGCTCAAGACGATATTTACTTTACACCCAAGAAAAAGAAAGCCAAGCAAACTTCTGTACAGACAGCTACAGAAACCGACGATTGGACAAGCAACCGCGAAAGCGTTATGGACGAGGACACCTACAATCGACGCAACCGCTCGGTAGCAACAAGCGATGACGATGACTACGCATACTATGACGACGGCGAAAATAGCGAAAGCGGAGTTTATACCTCGCGCATCGTCAGATTTCACTCGCCCGGACTGACAATTGTCAGCAGCCCCTATTATGAAGAAAGCATAGCTATCTGGGCTGACCCTTGGTATGCTTACCGCCCATTCGGATATTACACATCCTACTGGGACTATCATTATGGATGGGGCGGCTATTACAGCTGGAACAATTATTGGTGGCATCATTCATGGTGCGATCCTTGGTACCACCATGCTTGGTATCCTACTCACCACCATCACTACCACCCCATCTACCGTCCCAGCAAGCCCTCGCACGTAACCCACCGCCCGAAGCGCCCATCTGCAGGACGCGACTACTATCGTCCGTCAACCGAAAGAGCAGCTGCGCAAGGAGTAACGAAGCGCCCGTCAAGCAACGCGCGTCCAAGCCAAAACAGGAACGAACATCGCAACAACAAGGGCACTTACAGACCCTCACAAAACGATAGCCGTCAAAACTCCGTAAGCACCCCTTCGCGCCCAGCACGCGAACGCTCATTCGGCACACCTTCAAACAGCCGCAGCGAGCGTAGCTTCCAACAAGGAGGATCAAATCGCTCTATGGGCAGCGGAAGCAACCGCAGTGGAGGACGACGCAGATAGGAATGCGCTGCAAGCCAATATTACCATATATATAAATGAGTGGACCAACACCCGACACTCACGAATACCTAACAAAAAACCAAGAATGATGAAAAGATTTTTGATTTCAGCTATGTGCCTTGCAGCTACATCGCTCCAGGCACAGGATATATACAGCATACAATCCCTCTCGCAGCGCGACCTCAACGGAACAGCGCGCTACGTAGGCATGGGCGGAGCCATGAGCGCATTAGGAGCCGACATCTCCACCATGGGTTCAAACCCCGCAGGGATTGGCATGTATCGCCGCAACGACGTGGCAGCTTCATTCAGCCTTACAGCACAACCCCATGCTGAAAAGATGGAGAGCATCGGACGCACACGCGCTTCGTTCGACCAAATCGGGTTTGTACTGTCCAATCACTTTGACTTAGACGCACTCCAATTTGTAAACCTCGGCATCAACTACCACAAAGCGCGCAACTTTAAGAACCATATCAATACTGGATTCCAACCTACGGGCGGTATGTCGCAGTCATGGCAAATGATGGACCTCGCTTATGCAGGAGGATGGCTCGACCTAAGCGACAACCGCGACCGTGAGCTGACAACTCCCTTCACAAACCTCGGATACGACACCTATCTTATCAACCCCACCCTTGATAGTAACGGCAAAATCAACGGTTACGAGCCATCCGACGCCGAGGCTTACAATTACAAGCGCGTACAGTGGGGCGGTGTACACCAGTGGGATTTCAATATCGCTATGAACTTCAACGACCGCTTTTATGCCGGCATCACAGCCTCATACTACGACGTCAACCAGCGTTCTTACACCGACTACACCGAACAACTTATCAACTATGCCGACAATACGCTACACGACTACTATTATCTCAACGACGAACACATTGACGGCGAAGGCTACGGAGCCATCCTGGGCGTAATATTTCGACCGATTGAAGACAATTCATTCAGAATGGGGCTCGCAATCCACACTCCCGTACACTACACCATCGACACATCCAACGACCTCTACATGGATACACCCTACAGCAGCAACGGATTGGACTACACCGCACGCAGCATGGGCATCACCAACTATTATGAAGTCGAAACACCCTGGCGCTTTAATCTCAGCGCAGGCGGTACGTTGGCCAACAGTTTTGCTTACGGCGTAGAATACGAATACACTGACGCAGCCTCAGCAAAAGTTACCTACGAAGACGGATATTACAAAGACTACGCACTTAAACACGAGGCAGAGCGCTATCTCCGCAGTGTGCACAACCTTAAATTGGGTGGCGAACTGAGAGTCGTTGACGGACTTTCGCTTCGCGTAGGCTACAACTATGAATCTTCGCCATTCGAGCGCGATGCGTTCCTCAACCACTTCATCGACAGCGACAACTATTATTACGCTACACGCACCGACTACGTAAACCTCAGCGAAATCCATCGTCTGACTGCAGGTTGCGGCTATACTTACAAAGGCTTTAGCGTAGATATGGCATACCAATACCAAACGCAACACGCAGACGTATATGCCTTCCACGTGCCACAACAAGGCAACAACCACAATCTCCTTCAAGCATCGCGCGTTGACCTCAACCGCCATAACTTGCACCTTACTATTGGCTACAAATTTTAAAAACATTAAGTGAGTGTGTCAAAATGAAAAATTTGACACACCCACTTAAGCTATATAAGAATATATAAAAATTAATGCGCAAAGCAACTATTGCTGTTCGCCTCTTTCCATGATTCTAACAAAAATAAGGAACTTATTTATATATATTAGAAAATTGTACTTACGACGTAAATCCTATATCAATCTTTCCTCTATTAAAAACACCCATTTTATATACATTTGACAATCTTGTAGATGATACAATGCAGCTTATGCAGATTGGCCC
>JAFOWI010000129.1 GCA_017425985.1 Bacteroidaceae bacterium
AGAGTGTTAGTGTTTACCCCGAAAACACTTCATGCGCAGTCAGCGTAGGCAATGCTACAGGCATCGAAGGTGTTGACGCAGCAGCCGCTCGTCAGACTATCTACGACCTCCAGGGTCGTCCTACTGACGCTAAGCAGCGTGGCATCTACATCATCAATGGTAAGAAAGTGATTAAATAATATCTTATTTGAGTTATAAATTACAAGGTTGGCACTCCCAGAGCGGTGTGCCAACCTTTTTTTGCTTAAAAACGACTTAGTTTGCCAAAAGTTTGTTACAAAAATGGGGGTTGGCTTGCTATTAGTTCATTATAAATTGTAATTTTGCAAGGAATTGTACGTAAACCTCAGCGCATGAAACATTGCTTTCACAACATCCTGTATTTGCGCAGCCGCCTCTTAGTCGTGGCGGTTGTAGTGGCATGGTGTAGCATTTTTTCAGTTTATGGACAATACGACCCCGCTTTTGTACAGTATTGGAAAGTGGAACCGCAATTCAATCCCGCATCTGTCGGTAAGTTCGACCAGATAAACCTCAAGATATGTATGCAGACACATGCTACAGGCTACGAGGATGCCGGGAGTACGCTCTACGCCGGCGCCGACATGGCCTTCGTCATTGGCAACACACGCCACGGAGCAGGTATTTCCTTGCAGAGCGACGACATTGGCTTGTTCTCTCACAAACGTTTCTCTCTACAATATGCTTATTTCTTTAACTTATGGGGAGGGAAATTAGCTGCCGGTGCGCAAATTGACATGCTCAGCGAAAACGTTGACGGCGGAAAAGCACAGACAAACGACCCCAGCGATCCGGTCTTTTCTGGAGGCGACCTGACAGGCTCTGCATTCGATGCTACGCTGGGCGTATATTATACACACAAGAAGTGGCACGCCGGAATCTCAATGCAACATTTAAGCGCACCAACGATAAGTTTGGGCGACCGCAGTGAAATGAAGTTAAATTCGCTATATAATTTTACTGCCGCATACAATATTTCAACAAATTATCCGTTTTTAACCTTGACGCCCTCTGTAATGCTGCGTTACGACAGCACCGATTTTCGCGCAGACGCAACCGTGCGTGCTATCTACAACAAAGGCGGCAAGCATATCTATGGCGGTCTGAATTATGCGCCGCAATACAGCGTGGCGATGTTTTTTGGATTTCTTTTCCACGGCCTTGACATCGGCTACTCTTACGAAGCCAACACTTCGGGCATGGGAATATCCAGCGGCAACCACGAAATAACCCTCGGCTACAAGTTCGACCTCGATTTAGGAAAGAAGGGTAAGAATATGCACAAGAGTGTGCGCTGGTTGTAATCGCCACTCAATATTATATATATAGAAGTAACAAATTTATCAAGCATATCATCATCTTGCGTATGAAGAAGATTTTGAATATCCTCAGTATTTTAACCGTGTTCGGATTGATTTCCTGCATTGGTGGTTCGCGTGCCATGAGCAGTGGAGGCGAAGTTACCGGACAGCGAGCTTTTAACTATAACGAACCCACTCCCTACGGCATGGTCGAAGTGAAGCGTGGATTCTTGCGTGTGGGCATGGAAGCCGATACGCTTTGGGGCGTACAGGTGCCGCAGAAAGAAATTTCGGTCGATGGCTTCTGGATGGACCAAACCGAAGTTACCAATTCTATGTACCGCCAATTCGTAGAATGGGTGCGCGACTCCATTATTCGCGAGCGTTTGGCTGACCCTTCCTACGGTGGCGACGAAACTTACAAGATTGAAGTGGACAAATACGGCGAACCCGTGAAGCCTCACCTCAACTGGGCAAAGCCTATCCCTTGGCGCAAAGCCGATGAGGACCAGCAACGCGCAATCGAAAGCGTTTATACAACACACCCCGTGTTTGGAACAAAAATGCTCGACGTGAAGCAGCTGATTTACCGCTACGAAACGTTTGATTACGAAAAAGCTGCTCTTCGCAAGTACCGCCTCGACCCTCGCGAACGCAACCTCAACACAGACGTGACGCCCAATCTGGACGAAGTAGTGATGATATCTAAGGACACAGCTTATATCGACGACGAGGGCAACATCGTACGCGAAACGATAGAGCGCCCTCTCTCTTCGCTCTACGACTTTGTCAACACTTACATTGTCGAAGTTTATCCCGACACAACTGTGTGGGTCAACGACTTTGCGAATGCCAACAACGAAACCTACATGCGCCACTATTTCACAATGCCTACTTACAACGACTACCCCGTAGTAGGCGTGACATGGGAGCAAGCCAATGCTTTCTGCGCATGGCGCACCGACTATCTGCTCAAGGGACTCGGCCCACAGGCACGCTACATTCAGCGCTATCGCCTGCCCTCCGAAATAGAGTGGGAGTATGCAGCGCGCGGTCAGGAAAACAATCCCTTCCCCTGGGAGGGCGACAGCGCTAAGAGCGACAAGGGTTGTTTCTACGCCAACTTTAAGCCCGACCGCGGCAACTATACGCTCGACGGCAACATCATCACGTCGCGCACAGGCATTTATGGAGCCAACTCCAACGGACTTTTCGACATGGCGGGCAACGTTGCCGAATGGACCAACACTGTTTACACAGAATCGGGCGTAGCTGCGATGTCCGACCTCAACCCCGAACTCACCTACAACGCTGCAAAGGAAGACCCCTACGTGCTTAAGCGCAAGAGTGTCAGAGGTGGTTCGTGGAAGGACCCCATCTCATTCGTCCGCTCAGCATGGCGCTCGTGGGAATATCAGAATCAGCCCCACTCATACATCGGATTCCGTTGCGTGCGCTCTAAGGCCGTGAGCAAATAAGCACGGTCACAAACTTCTACTTTAACGAAAACATTATGCCAAGCAAAATAAACATCATCACGCGCCTTCAACATTGGATGGACAGCGTGCCCGGACAGACTTTCCTCAACTACGCCTACTCTTGGGGTGCTTCAATCGTAATTCTCGGGGCACTCTTTAAGTTGACCCACCTTCCCGGGGGTAATATCATGCTCTTCCTCGGCATGGGCACGGAGGCTATTGTGTTTTTCCTCGCGGCGTTCGACCGTCCCTTCGATAAAAACGAAATTGGCAAAACTCTTCCCGACGAAATCGAGAGCGACGAAGAAATCGAACGCGCCGAAGGCCTCTCTGAAGAAGAAGCCCTCGCAATGGAATCGGCTGCTGAAACATTCGACGCTGAACAACAAGAACTTGAACGCGCAGCCGCTGCTGTCGGTGCAGGTCCTGTGAGCATGATGGGCACACAAGGTGGCACTGTCATCATCGGAGGCGGTCTGAGTGCCGGCACAAATGTAGCGCCTGCCGTACAGGCTAAGGCTGAAGCAGCTGCCCAACATCCCGTTGTGCAGGAAGCGCTCGCCGCATCCACCAGCGAAGAAGAGGCACAGAAGCTTGCTGCCATCATCCGCATGGCCAACGACGAATTGCTCCACCGTGCGCAAGCCGTGCTCTCACCCGAAATGGAGGAAGCCACTCAGATTTATATCGACAAGCTCCGTATCCTCACCGAAACCTTTGCCAAGGTTGACGAGCAAACAGCTCGCCTCACAAAGGACAGTCAGGAAATGGAGAATCTCAACCGTACGCTCATCGGCATCAACAAAATCTACGACCTTCACTTTGCAAGTATCTCCAAGCAGGTTAACACCATCGAGGAAATCAACGAGCAAACACGCGGCTTAGCAGCCAAGATTCAGGAAGTCAACGATGTTTATGCCCAGATGATTAAGAAGCTTACGGCAATCAGCAATCCTACCATTCAGTAAACGAGTTATCAGGTGTACGTGAGCTCTACTCGCTCCGGACTGCGTCCGCAAAGCGCTGACAACCTCACAACCTCATAATTCTGCAACCTTATCACCTCATAACCTCATTTACAATTCTAATGGCTGTAAAGAAAAATCCAGTTTCTCCGCGTCAGCGCATGATTAACCTCATGTACATCGTGCTGATGGCCATGCTTGCGCTCAATGTGTCGAGCGACGTGCTGAAGGGCTTTTCGCTTGTTGGCGAGAGCCTTGACCGCACCACGACAAGCGCCATGATGGAGAACCAGGCACTCTACGATGATTTTGAAGAGCAGTTGAAGCAAAATCCCTTGAAGGTTCGTCCGTGGTACGACAAGGCGATGACCGTCAAACAACTTTCAGACTCGCTCTACAATTTTGCCGAAAAATTGCGTTGGGCCATCGCTCGCGAAACGGACGGCAAGGATGGCGACCCCAACAACCTTGACAATAAGGAGGACCTCAACGCTTCGAACACCGTGATGCTATCGAGCTACACCGGCAAGGGGCAGCAACTCTACGACCACATCAATCAGTATCGCGACGAGATGCTCACCTACATTGCCGACCCACGTAAGCGCGCCATCATCACTTCTATCCTCGCCACCGAAGTACCCAAGACTGAGGACAACTTAGGTAAGGACTGGAAGCACTACATGTTTGAAGAAATGCCCTCAATAGCGGCAATCACGCTCCTCACTAAGCTCCAGACCGACGTGCGCAACACCGAGAGCGAAGTGCTTCAGACCCTCGCCACCAACATTGACCTTAAGGACATCCGCGTCAACGAGCTCAATGCCTACGTGCTGCCCGAGGCAACAACACTTTATCCCGGACAGACTTTCCAGTCGCACATCTTCATGGCTGCTGTCGATACCACACAGCGCCCCGAAATCTACGTCAACGGACAACCCATTTCGCCCGACGGCGTTTATAGCTTCAAGGTGGGCGGTCCCGGCGAATACTCCTTCGATGGCTACATCGAAATGCCCAATGCTGCCGGCGACATCATTCGTCGTGAGTTCACACAGCGCTACAACGTGATTATGCCCCCATTGGGCGCCACCGTAGCTGCCGATTTGATGAATGTACTCTACGCCGGTTTCGAAAACCCCATCAGTGTGAGCGCCTCAGGCGTACCCAGCAACAAGATTTCGCTCACGATGGTAGGCGGAAAGCTCGATGCGAAGGGCGATGGCAAGTATGTGGCGCGCCCCGACAAGGTGGGCGAGGACGTAACCTTTAGCGTGACTGGCGTAGTGAGCGGCCGCACGCAATCAATGGGCACTTATTCATTCAAAGTGCGCAAATTGCCCGACCCAACTGCGTTTATCCAAATTGGCGACAACCAGTTCCGCGGCGGTCGTGTGCACAAATCCGATTTGCTCGCGGCTAACGCGCTGAGCGCAGCCATCGACGACGGATTGCTCAACATCCCCTTCCGCGTTTTAGGCTTCGAAGCCGTATTCTTCGACCGTATGGGCAATGCCAAGCCCGCTATTTCGCAAGGACCAAACTTCACGGAAGAGCAGCGCTCCTTGATTCGCGAACTTCGACGCAACCAGCGCTTCAACATCTCGCGTGTACGCGCCATTGGCCCCGACGGCATTGAGCGCACATTGCCTTATGCCCTCGAAGTAACCATTAACTAAAACGACAGCAACGCGCGCTGGGCGCAAAGCGTGGAGCTCGGAAAGCCTATCCCCGAATAAACCTCCACTACTAAGCTATTAACAACGCCTTGCTACACCATCATTCCACACTCCCCCCAGTGTGCAACTTTCATCTTAGCATATGAAAAAAATATTGCTTCTTTCATTCATGCTCGCAGCTGGTTCGGCCATAGCTCAGCCGCCTGCACTCAAGAAGGCCCCCCTCTCCATAGGTCAAAGCTCAGTTGCAGCTCAACCTAAGCCCTCGTCCTATCGCACTTTCCCCACAGCAGCTACTATGCCACAAAATGTAGTGTGGAGCCGCGACATCTATCGCGAAATTGTGTTGGACAAGGACGCCAATGCTGTGCTCTACTTCCCACAGACAGCCCAGGCCGACGGACGCGAAAACATGTTCAACTACATTTTCAAGCAAATTCTGCGTCGCAACGTCACAGCCTACGACTATAAACTCGACGGCAACGAAAATTTCGATGCCAAAAACGCCATCACCGCAAAGGAACTGATGGACCGCTACAAGATTCTCTACGAAGAACGCGACGGTCGCTTCCGCGTGAACGATGCCGACCTTCCTTGCGAAGAAGTACGCTCATATTTCGTGAAGGAAAGCATCTACTTCGACCAGCAAACAGCACAGCTCTGCACGCGCGTCGTAGCTATCTGCCCCGTACTCCATCGTGCCGACGACTATAATGGTGCCATCACCAAGTATCCCATGTTCTGGCTCAAATATGGCGACATTGCGCCTTGGTTGGGCAAACTAATGCTCATGGGTTCGAACTACAACAACTCATCGATGCTCTCTGCCGACGACTATTTCACCCTCAATCGCTACAAAGGCGACATCTACAAGGTGACAAATCTGCAGGACCGCCTGCTTGCCAACTATTGCGAAACCGACTCTACGCTCAAGGCCGAACAGGCACGCATCGAGAAGGAAATCAGCGACTTCGAAAAGCGCGTATGGCAGGGCGACTCCATACCTCCCACTGCCGACGACGAAGCGGCTGCACTTGCCGAAGCCGAGGCTGAAGCCGACGCCGCGCTTACAGACTCCGCCGGCGTAGCTGCGCCCACCAAGAAGGCTGTTACACGCCGCAACGCTACACGTTCGTCAAAGTCAGCCAAACCCAAGGCTGCTAAAAAGCCGGCTAAGAAAAAGGAGGCTGCCAAGCCCAAACGCCAGAGTTCACCCTCATCGGGCGGAGGTTTGAGCGTACGCCGTCAGCGCCGTTAGTAATGAGCCGCACCGCGTAGGCTGAAATTCCCAGCCCTGTGTTACACCAACCTGCAACCGCATTGCGGCACACATATTCCGACATAGATTAACGAAGACATAAGCCCCACGCTTCCAACTTGTTTGGCAAAGCGTGGGGCTTGTTTTTGCATCGTAAATTTGTTACGCCGTGCGGTTTGGCCCTTCAGGCCGTGGTTTAGCGCACCGAATTCAAGAACACAATTTTTGATTTCACACAGACTTCACAGAACTCACAGAACCATTCGGCGCATTTCGTTGCACAAACATTCCGCAAGGTGTAGGGGCCACTTTATGTCGGCCCGCCGCCCCACGAGGGGCGAACATACACACACCGCAAGGAAAGCACGCGAAGCAAGTGCGTTTCTGTGAATTCTGTGGTTTCTGTGTGAAAATAAAATTTCCGCGAGCAAGCAGCAAGACTAATTTTTATTACGCCGTTCCGGCGTGCGGGCCGACATGAAGTGGCCCCTACGGCATCCGCGGTGTTTTTCCGGATAAACGTGCCCCGAACAAGGACCTTTTTTAACGAAAATTTGATGCAAAATTTTGTTAACATTTATTCACATTTCGAAGCAAAAAAAATCTTTGTCCTATTTTACGGAATCTTTGTCCTTTTTCGGAAGTCGGCTTTTTTTGCTCAAAAATGGGCGTTTTTACCCCCTAAATCCACCCGAAAATTCACAACATCGGACTTCGTGAAAACAACATCGGAGGTAATTTTAACAACATCGGACCTTGTTTTAACAACCTTTGAGCTTGTTTTTGCCACTTTTAGGGCCTAAAAAAGGGGAAACCACGTGGTCTCCCCTTCTGTAGTACAAAGATACAACATTTTTTGCCGAAATCCAAATGCCCCTTTTTCGGGCGTTTTAGATATTTTAATAATTCGTACCATCGTTTGCTATCTCGGAGTTTACAATTTGAGCCATATTTTGTAACCCCATCCTTCACCTGATTTTTGCGAATTTAGGCATATTTGCATGCCAACCGAAGGCGCAGCAGATAAAACATGAAGATTCCGAAACCTGCAGCCAATTCCGCGCAAGGCACGCGAAACGTGCGTTCTTGCGATTTCGGCTACACATAATACATGCTTTATTTGCCATAATTGAAAAAATATCTGTAAATTTGTAACGTTTTTTTGCAATTTGCAATAATCGTAATCCTTAACCCCGTGGACAATTTCAAAATCGACATAGACCAAGTGCTGAAAAGCAAGATGGGCGACAAGGCGCGCTACGTGCCGCGCTTCGTCACAAATTGGCTGAAAAAAATTGTTCACCAAGACGACATCAACCGCTTTATCGACCAGGAAGGCGACAAGCAAGGCGTGGAATGGATTGAGGATTGCTTGAAATTCTTAGACACCAAAGTCAACGTCGTTGGCACAGAAAATCTGCCCTCCGCTGCCGACGGTCAGCGCTTCACCTTTGTGAGCAACCACCCCCTTGGCGGGCTCGACGGATTGGCATTGGGCGCCGTATTGGGCAAGCACTACAACGGCGAGGTGAAATATCTGGTCAACGACCTGCTGATGAACCTCCACGGACTTGCGCCACTCTGCATTCCTATCAACAAAACCGGACGCCAGGGACGCAACTTCCCTGCCATGGTAGAGGCGGGATTTTCGAGTACGAACCACATCATCATGTTTCCGGCAGGGCTATGCTCACGCCGAACGAACGGAGTGATTCAGGACTTGGAGTGGAAAAAAACCTTCGTCACCAAGAGCGTAGAAACGCAGCGCGACGTAGTGCCCATCTACTTTGAGGGGCGAAATTCCGACTTCTTCTATCGCTTGGCAAACGTAAGCAAGGCGCTGGGCATCAAGTTCAACATCGCCATGCTGTTTCTTGCCGACGAAATGTTCAAGAACCAGCACAACACCTTTACCGTCCGCATCGGAAAGCCCATTTCCTGGCAAACTTTCGACAAATCGCGAACACCCCTGCAGTGGGCACAATTCGTGAAGAACGAGGTTTACAAAATGAAGTCATGACAATTACATTCCTACACGCAAATGGAAGAAATCATACAGCCGGTTGACAAGGCGCTCATCAAAGCTGAACTTACTCAAGAGCGACGCCTGCGTAGCACCAACAAGAGCAACAACGAAATCTACATAGTCACCTATCACCAAGCGCCCAACGTGGTGCGCGAGATAGGACGTCTGCGCGAAATAGCCTTTCGTGCAGCGGGCGGTGGTACTGGTAAGGCGCTCGACCTCGATGATTTCGACACTTGCGAACACCCCTACTATCAGCTCATCGTTTGGGACCCCGAGGAAGAAATGATTTTGGGCGGCTACCGCTTCCTGCCCGGAACGGAAATCCAACTCCTGCCCGACGGACAGCCCAATCTTGCCACCTCACACATGTTTCGATTCTCGGACGACTTCATCAAAAACCATCTGCACGAAACTGTGGAGCTCGGACGTTCGTTCGTGACACTCGAATACCAAAGCTCAGGCAAAATTGCTAAGGGACTCTTTGCACTCGACAATCTGTGGGACGGACTCGGCGCGCTCACCATCGTAATACCGACGGTGAAATACTTCTTCGGAAAAATGACGATGTACCCATCCTTCCACCGCCGCTCGCGCGACCTTATCCTCTACTTCCTCGATAAGCACTTCCCGGACAAAGACCGATGGGTGCGCCCCATTCACCCCGTGATGCTCGACAATCCCATTGCGGAACTCGAAAAAATCCTATACGAGGTTGACCTCAAAGCCGACTACAAGTTGCTGAACATGGAGGTGCGCAAGTATGGCGTCAACATCCCGCCCCTCGTCAACGCATATATGGGCCTCAGCCCCACGATGCGCGTGTTTGGAACGGCAGTAAACCACGAATTTGGCGAGGTCGAAGAAACGGGCATCCTCATAGCCTTCGAGGAAATTCTGGAACAGAAGCGCATGCGCCACATCGAATCGTTTGCACAAAACCATCCCGAAGCGGTGGACTTCTTCAAGGATTACTTCCTCGCAAGAAACAAGTGCTGACCCCCGACAACAAGTAGCTACACCCCACATGCTGCGCACAAGGGCTGTGGCACTCAAACATACATCACCCCCGAAGACTGCCAAGTTGCAGACCCGGGGCTACGACTCTTGAAGAAACAGAGGTGAGCGTGCAAATGTTTTCAACAACAATGCACGCTCACCTCTATTTTTGCCCGGCAGCAGCAAGTATATTCACCCAAAAATATTAAATTTGCGGTTGCGACGAATTAGGCACGCACCTGTGCTGGCCCATTGCAAGCTCCGCTCCGCGCTTACTCAATATATAATATAGAACGTAGGATTTATGCATATCAAACTCAGCCCCCTCCTCCTGTTGCTGCAACTGCTGCTCTGCCCCACCCTCGCTACGGCTCAGGAGCGCGAACGTACTGTGCTCGTGGGCGTAGGCGCTCAGAACGTGCTCGACACGTATCTCTCGCCACTCGAATATACGGGTACAAACATCAGTTTCCACAGCTCATCGCGCCGCTCCCTGAGCGACAAGCACGCTGATTGGCAATTTCAGCGTTCGTGTTGGGCCGACTTGGGCTTCGTTTCGAGCCCCACGGACGACAACGACGAGTGGGACGGCCAGCTACAGTTCGACTGGGCCTGGCGCTATCGCTGGAACATAGCCGAAGGTTTGCAGCTATGGGCAGGCCCGATGGCTGAAGTTGGGGCAGGCTTCACCTACAGCATGCGCGGAGGCAACAATCCCGCCCAGGGACGCATCGCCATCGCCCTTGGAGGCAGCGCCATCGCTCGCTACGACTTCAGGCTCTGGCAAAAGCCCCTGCGCTTAGAGGGTCGCGCCGACATCCCGCTGCTTGGCGCCGCCTTCAGCCCCCGCTACGGACAGTCGTACTACGAAATCTTCAGCTTAGGCCACTACGACGCGAACGTACAACTCACCCACGTGGGCAATGCTCCGACGGCACGCCTGCTCTGCACACTGTCGGCGCCCATAGGACGCTCGCGCCTGCACATAGGCTATCGCGGTGAAGCCCGACAAAGCCGCCTGCACCACCTCAAGCGCCACTCATGGCTCAACACCCTCATGATAGGATACAGCTATAGCTTCCGGATTTTACGCCAATAACCGAACCTGCACGAATATGAAACATCGTTTAAGCTTACTCATACTCAGCCTGTTGCTCTTCACAGGTTGCATCACCGAAGACGTAGCTACCGACACGCGTCGCGGCAATTTCGAAACACTTTGGCAACTCTTCGACGAGCGCTACTGCTTCTTCGACTACAAGGCCGAAGAATATGGTCTGGATTGGCGCAAGGTGTACGAAGACTATGCGGTGCGCGTGGACGAACAAATGACGGAGGAACAACTCTTCGAAGTGCTCTCCGAACTTTGTAGCGAACTGCGCGACGGACATGTGAACTTAGTCACCCCCTACGGCACCTCGCGCTACGGAGCATGGTTCGACGATTATCCCGCCAACTACTCCGACACACTCGAACGCTGCTACCTGGGACGCACTGAGGAGTATCGGTCGAGCGGTGCGCTGAAATACAAAATTCTGCCGGACAACGTGGGCTACGTACGCTGCTCATCCTTCGAAAACAACTTTGGCGACGGCACACTCCACGAGATGATGCGCTATCTTGCGCTCTGCAACGGACTCATCCTTGACATCCGCAACAATGGCGGCGGCATGCTCACAGCTGCCGAAAAGCTGGCCTCGCTCTTCGTCAACGAAAAAACGCTGGCAGGCTACATCATGCACAAAACGGGACCTGCACACGCAGCTTTCTCCGCGCCCGAACCGCTTTATGTGGAGCCATTCGAGGGATTGCGCTGGCAAAAACCGGTCGTCGTGCTCGTCAATCGTCGCACGTACAGCGCAGCCAACAGTTTCACCATGTACCTCAAGGGAATGCCACACGTCACGATTCTTGGCGACTACACAGGTGGCGGCAGCGGCATGCCCCTGATGTCGGAACTCCCCAACGGATGGAGCGTGCGCTTCTCAGCATGTCCGATGCTCGACCGCTATGGCAACCACACCGAACTCGGCATAGCGCCCGACGTCGAAGCCGACATTACCTCCGAAGATTTTCAGCGCTCCATCGATACGCTCATCGAAACAGCGCGCACAATGCTCAAACAATAAACCTGCGTAGGCACTTATAGCGCCCCGCACACACAGAGCTACACACAAACAAAGGCGAGCCCCCATGGCCCGCCTCTGTTATTATATATATAAGCATTATTCCCAAGTGTGGCTCCAACCCTCATCGCGGTTGTTACTCATACTTGCGTCAGCATCCGTCACTGTGTTTGAAATACGAACAGTTTCGCCAACAGACGCTGCAAGCATTCCTTCTGTCTGAAACTTTACCTCGCTCTGAGCGGGCACTACATACGTTTTTTTCATATCTATAAAGTTTTAATAAAATCATTAATATCAGAACAACACCTTCTTGCCGTTTACGATGTAAAGTCCCTTGGTTGGTTGCAACACTCGGCGACCCTGCAAATCAAAGACCTCAGACTTAGAGCTGTCAACCGTCAACGTATTTTCGATTGACGTAGCACCACCACCCTCGCCGAAGCGGATGCTCAACGCTTGAGCTGATGTAGTATCAGGAACGTTCAAGTAAGCCTTGTGGTTGTACACCTTGAAAGCAGCGTCCTTGCGGTAGAAACCGGCTTTATCATTCATCACGGCAAGTACATACGAGATATAATCCTCTGTAAGCGATACAGTTTTGAATTCTTCGGCACCGGCATAACCGCGGAGCATGTTGCCAGCAGTTTCTGTTGCGCCATCTTCGGCAGTATAGAAGAAATCATATTTTTCACCTGCCGTACCACGAACTACAACGCCTGTCTTCGCAGGAATAATGCCGTCCTCAATCTGAGTCATAGTAAGCACACCTTCACCTTCTTCCATTTTAGGTTCAGTAGTTGCCACATAAGCAGTCACGCCTTCGGGGATTTCTGTTGCTGCGTTAGCGTAGAACGTACCAATACCATGTTCGCTAATCGTGCTTTCTACCTTTGCCTTAGTTGCTGCTGTAGAAGCGATAGGTTTGAATGGAGTTTCTTCAGTGAACTTGTACGCTCCGTTACTTGCCCAATCGAGCGAGAAGCGCACGAAGCGCATTACGAATGCGTTAGACACGCCATTTTCTTCGTAGTACACACCGAGTGTTCCGTCAGGAAGCACCACCGTTGCGCTGTAGCAAGAACCACGAGGACAAATCGTCTTGGGAGCACCAAATGTTTCGCCTTCGTCCGTAGAAAGAGCGATGCTCACATTTTCACGACTGCCACTGTTGGGAAGTGTTTGGAGCGCAATGTCCCAAGGATTGCCTTCGAGGGTAGAACACCAAACCATGTATTCACCATCGCAAGCGTTGCCTGAGATACCAGTAGTGAAGCGTGTCTGTGAGGGGTAGTGCCATGTAGCACCATCGTTAGAAGTTACATTATGATAGTTGTAACCAGTTGCACGTACGCTGATGGCAAGGTCCCCATTGTTGCGTTCCAAAGACTTAGGTTCGTCGGCGCCAGCAGTACCGCTTGTGCCACTTACGTACCAGTTCTTACCGCCGTCCTTACTCATGAAGAAGTAGAAATGTTGGCTATTGTCTGCCTGGCGATTGACAAAGTTGGAAACGAGTGTACCGTCACGCTTTTGGAGTGCTGCACCTGAGCCAGAGAAACCGCTCTTCCAAGTCTTCGTGTCGGGATTATCACAGTTGGCACCAAAGAGGGCATCAGTGTGGTCAACGGGAGCATCCCAAGTAACACCACCGTCGTGGCTCGTAATAGTCTTCCAACGGGGAGGTTCAGCAGCAGTTCCTTGGAAGAAACCGTGACCATAAGTGCCCGCACTGGTTACGATACCAATAATATCGCCATTGTCGCGGTTGGTTACGATAGAAGCATCACCGTGACCGTAGTTGCCACCAGTTTCAGCAGTACCCGCTACGGTGACGGGGTCGCTCCAGGTCTTACCCATATCGTCAGAGTATTGAGCTACCACGTAACAGTGGTTGGGAAGGTCGCCCTGATTTTGCTTACGGTCGTCGGTAAGTACTACGAGGCGCTTACCGTCTTTCGTTGCAGTAATGGCGGGGATGCGATAGTGAAGCGAACCTTTGTCCATTGGCATCAATACAGAACCTTCAGAGAGGAAGATGGTCACGCTGTGCTTAGGATTACCGTTGTTCTCTGCAATTTCTGCACCATCCACGGTGTAAGAAGTGATTTGAGCGTCCACAAGGTTACCTTCCTTAGCTGTTTCAGCAATGTCGTAAGTAATCCAGAGGTAGTAAGTGCCAGGCGCCATTTCCTTTGTGCCTGTGATGGTAAACGTTCCGTCTTCCGCTAATTGTACGGTCTGACCAAACTGAACGCCATTTTCTTCGCGCCAAGTCATCTTCTGCGCCGCATCCACAAAGAGTTCGCGGTCGTTCGTAGCGAAGTAAGCCTTCACGTTCGTAACGTCAGCCTTATTCGTACCGGAGAACGCACCCTTCACGCCTTGGAAATTCACCTTGCCTTCAAGACCCGTCACGCGAATCGTAGAGCGAATAATCGCTTGGTCCATATTGCCGATACCTGTACTTACCTTACCTTGCTGTACTACGGTGCTTGCCACATTAGCGTTGGCATTCGTCACGTCAACTTCTATAAATTTCCACAGAGAAGCATTACCAGCATCCGCCCCCCAACGTACAATGACCTTGTTGTCGTCTTGAGCGTGCAATTCTGTTCCATTGTCCTTAATCACGAAGTAATCGTGTGCTTCATTGATGTTATAGATATAATTGGGTTCGTTGACTACACCAAACGCAGTACTATTGCCTGTGCCGCTACCTGCAGTTCCGAAGTATTCTCCATTATAGTTCTTAATCGCGATTTTACCATTTTGTTCCCAGAAACTCCAGATGTAGTTACCGCTGAAGGTCTTGTCGCCAAAGCGCAACTTTTGGACTTCGCTATCGTAATAGATTACCTTGCCAGCACAGTAACTCTGTGTTGAAGCACTTGTGATATAATACCAATATTCATTACCTTCAGTACTGATGATAGGAAGTTCCGCCACGTCAAGTTTTACCTTTACGACAAAATCGGAAAGCACGACGCCCTTGCCATTAGGACCTTTGAGGTCAAAGTAAAGTGAATTCAGATACTGCTTCTGAGCGCTAACGGTCTTCGGAGTGGTTGACGTAGAATAAGAATCGCCATTGTCCATTACGATTTCCTGAGCGTCATCGTGACCATTGTTGGCAAAGGTGAAACTGTATTCGTAAATAACATAACCCGCAGGTGCCGTAAGGGTGTAACGACAACTGCTTCCGCCCGTCATCAACTGCACATTATTATTATGCCAGTTCATATTGTTGGGGCCACAACCAAATTGCAACTGGGGTTCTGCATTGCTCTTCCACACATGATTCCAAGAATCATTTTCGTTACCATTGTCGCGGAAGAGACTACCATTAGTCTTATCGATGGTGTAAGTAATCTCATAGGGAATTTCTTCCTCTTCATCATCGTCGCCCCCAACCATTTCAGGATTGATAACATTTACCACAAAGTTTGTCAACTTCACTGGTTCATTAGAACCTGCAAGCGTAAATTGTGTGGACTGCACGTTATTGAGGTCAGCAACGGTGAGCGTCTTTGCCTCTGCTGCTACTGCGTATTGCTGTCCGCCTACAGTAATCGTCTTACCATTTGTACCCGAATTACCAAAGGCATAGTCGAATGAATAACCGGTGATTACGTAAGGAGCGGGAACGGCAATCGTGTAAGCGGAAGAACCGGCTGTACCTGCGTGCAACTGCAAGTAACCACCATTGATATTCATATTGTTCGCTCCGCAACTCAAAGTCAAAGCAACAGGATTTCCTGAAGTAGTAGTATAGTCCCACTGCTTAGCATAGTTACCACTCGTTGCAAACGCACCTGTACTTTCCTTAATTTCAAGGGCGTACTCACCGTCATCTACTTCCTTGTAGCGAATCACCAACTTGGTAATCAAGATACCATTGCCAGTATTCACAGCGTCCCCTACTTTAATAGCAACAACCGCTGTATTTAAGTCATTGGCCGTGACGGTTTTTTCGTCACTACTCTGCGCTTCGCTTGTTGCAGTTCCTGTTGCCGTTGTGTAAGTGTATGTGCCAGTAAAACCCAATACACTTTTTGTAGTCAATTCATAACCGACAAACACGAAACCTTCTGGCAAAGTGAGGTTATAGGTGTAACCAGGTTGAAGCCAAGGCTGATTGTTAGACCAACCGATATTGTTAGCTGTTTCGTTTGTACTTTCAACAGTCAAAGCAGGAGTAGTGCTCGTTACAAGTTTACCATACCAACCGTCACTTGATGCTGTATGTTTAGTGTAAGTAGAAGCACCGTTCTTTAATTGTGTAGATGTGAGTGTCAAAGTCTGTACTGAGGGATCAGGAATCTCGTCGGGTTCTCCCTCTACGAGAGTAATCATATACTGTCCGCCAGCATCACCTCTGTCAGTACCGCTCTGTCCTGAACTCCAGTTGTACACCTTGAAACTGTGGTCGCCTGTAGTTTGGTTAAGTTGTACCGTACCGCTACTGATGATGAAGAGTCCTGGCGTATTGGCATAGCTCAAAGTCCAACCGTTGGTGGGTTGAGTTGCAGACGTTGTAATCTGCGCATTGTATGCAGCTGTGGGAGCGATATATGAATTGTCGTTACGGTTAATGATGTCCACCTTGCCGTCTTGACGCGCTACAAACTTCCACATACCTGTAGCATAGTTATGCTTATCATTACCCGTTACACCTGCACCTGCGCCATTGCTTGTAAGGTATTTATTACTGCGGTTAGGTGTATAAAGTTGATACCACACTTCGTTGCCCTGCGTACTGTTAGTAGGCATAGAAAGGGCAGCGTTGAGGATTGTGTTGAGTTCGTTAGCAAAAGCAGTAACTTCGTCGGCAGTGATATTGTTCTTTTCTAAGAGCGTATTGGCTTCAGCTACCTTTGCGTCAAAAGCCGCCATTGCAGTTGCATTATACTGACCTGCAGCATCACCACGCTGTGCAACGAGTCCGCGCGCAATAACTTGTGTCAACTGGTTGCGAAGACCAGCCTGTGCGTAGCGCACTTCAGCGTCTGCTTCAGAAGTTACGTTGTAAGTGTCGCTGGGGAAGTCTGCAAGAAGCGCTGTCTTCATCAAGTTCGCTATCTTTACATAAGCCAAACCGCCAATGTAGTCGTTTGAGAAGACATACTTTGAGTTCACTGCTCCTTCGTTGAGCATGGGAGTGTACGTGTCAACAAAGCGGATGTTGCCCGTAGCGATAGATTCCATGTAGGCATTCAATTCCGCAATGCGCGTGTTGTGATTGGCATTGTTGCGGGGGCAAATCGCCATCAAGTAAATCTTTGATGTGGGCGACTTTTCAGCAATCTTATCTACAAGCGCCTTGTAGTTTGTCTTCACCGTTGCGAGGTCGGTAGAACCAGTGCAATCTGCAGTACCTGTGTAGAGGAAGATTGCCTTGGCATCCACCTTCGCGACGCCTTCTATTGTAGCATAAGTAGCATCAACAATCTTGCTTGTAGTTGCAATGTCACCACTGTTGTTCCAACCCGTACCGCGGTTCTTCACGTTGGGATTGCCAAGGAGTTCCTGCCATTCGCCGTTCTTCACAAAAGCATCACCAAAGACGAGCACGTCGTTGCTCTTGATGGGGAGACAACTGAAGTACGTGCCACGCATACCGTGAGAACCACCAAGTCCGCCCGCGTTCTGAACGGTGAGGGTGTTTTCGGGATATACGCAAGAAACGGTATAGTCTTCGCCCTCCTGAAGGTATTGGCAGATGGTTGACGCCCACGCCTGGTAAGCGCCCGCCGTGAGATGGAGGTAGTCGTAACTCCAAGCGCCGCCGTTTGCTATGCCCGCAAGTTTGTCGTAGAGGTCAATGTAAGTAACGCCTTCCGTAACGTCAGCATACGCCTTGGTGAGTTCGTTTGCCTTGAGCCAAGTAGCCTCTACGCGGTTAGAAGTGTTGTTTTTCAAAATGCTGTAGAGATAAATCTTTGTCTGAGGCGAGCGTGCATGGATGCGTGTCACGATGCTCTTTACATACGCCAACACCTGCTCGGGACTGAAGTTCAAACCGCCCGAAGTAGCGATATCGTTGGTGCCGATCATCATAAACACCTTCTTAGGTTTGCCGTTGATGTACGACTCGAGGTTGTCGCTCTGCTCTGTTGAGTAAGTACCCGAGTTACCACGGTTCACGATGGGAAGATAATCTCCGTTAGATGTTACGAAGACCTCGGGCCAACAGTGCATATCGGTAATGCTGTTACCGATAAACAGGATGTTGTCGCTGGTCACATTCAGGACTTTGAAACTATCGTAACGATGGTTTCTGAAAGGTCCATCGGCAAAGACCGCTGTCACAGCACATAGCAGCGCAACGATGAATGTCGAGATTTTTTTCATAAGTAAAGTTTATAAATTTAAATAATGATATAGAAATTGTTCCTCTGTATTGGTTGCACCGATTAACGTTTGCTGTAAAATCCATTATAGCATCAGAATTTCGTAATGCGGCGTCGGCGCAGCGTATCAAGGCATTAAAAATTCGTAATGCGGCATTAGCCACGGCGCTTTTTGCCCGACTTCTTCTCTTGCTTGGCGGCGGGATTCGTATTAGCCGCCTTACTCTTGGCACCCTTCTTTCCGAAGTCGGGCGCGTAGAGGTTGGGCGCAGGCGTCTCCATGGGATAGCGCTCAGCGTCTTCATCGACGATGCTGAAGTCGAGCTGCTTGCGCTCAAGGTTGGCGCGCTCCACGCGGATGTTGATTTTGTCGCCAAGCGCATAGACGCGGCGTGTACGGCGGCCTACAAGGCAGTAGTTGCGCTCGTCGAACTCGTAATAATCGCCCGTAAGGTCGCGCAGCGACACCATGCCCTCGCACTTGTTGTCGTCAACTTCGACGTAGATGCCAAACTCCGTGACGCCCGAAATGGTGCCGGAAAATTCCAGCCCCACGCGAGCTGCCATGAATTCCACCTGCTTGTACTTGATGGACGCACGTTCGGCAGCCGTAGCCAACTGTTCCATCATCGAGCAGTGCTCGCAGAGCGACTCATACTTCGTTTGGCTCGCGGTGCGTGCGCCTTCTTCGTAGCGCGTCAGCAATCGGTGAACGAGCGTATCGGGATAGCGGCGGATGGGCGAGGTGAAGTGGGTGTAGTATTGGAACATGAGCCCGTAGTGTCCGATGTTGTGCGTAGAATACTTGGCCTTCATCATCGCACGCAGCGCCACCATTTCCACCATGTTTTCCTCCTTCTTTCCCTTGACGTCCTCCAATAGTTTATTGAGGCTCTTGGAAACCTCGGTCTTGGTGCCCTCAGTGCGGAGTTTGTAGCCAAACTTAGCGATGAAGCTCTGGAGTTTTTCGAGTTTTTCGGGGTCGGGCACATCGTGCACACGGTAGGGCAGCACTTTGGGCTTCTTGCCCTTAGGCACAACGGCTATCATCTCGGCTACGGAACGGTTGGCGAGCAACATGAAGTCCTCAACGAGTTTGTTGGCATCCTTCGCCACCTTGACGTAGGTGCTGACGGGCGTGCCCTTGTCGTCGATTTCGAAGCGCACTTCGGGGCGGTCGAATCCGATGGACCCCTCCTTGAAGCGCTTGGCGCGCAACTGCTTTGCAAGGCGGTTGAGCACAAGCAGTTCGCGGGCATACTCGCCGATGGGATTTTCAAAATTACCCGTGATTTCGGGGTGCTCGCCCGGCAGGTTGTAGTCCTGCTCAGAGGCTTCGCCGTTTTGCTCTATCACCTGCTGCACCTCTTCGTAGGTGAAGCGGCGGTTGGAGCGGATTACGGTGTGGCGCAAGCGCCAGGAGAGCACTTCGCCGCGCTCGTTCATGCGGAAGATGGTGGAGTAAGCCAGCTTGTCCTCATCGGGTCGGAGCGAGCAGATGAAATTGCAGAGGCGCTCGGGCAGCATGGGGATGGTGCGGTCAACGAGATAGACGCTCGTAGCGCGGCGCTCGGCTTCGCGGTCAATGATGTCGCCCTCCTGCACGTAGTGCGAAACGTCGGCAATGTGCACGCCGACTTCCCACTGCCCCTTGTCGAGCGGACGGATGGAAAGTGCGTCGTCGAAGTCCTTGGCATCCTTCGGGTCGATGGTGAAGGTGAGCACTTCACGGAAGTCTTCGCGGCGCGCCACTTCTTCGTCCGTAATGCCGGGTTCAATCTTGTCAGCAGCATGTTCTACCTGCGCGGGATACTTATAGGGCAAGCCATATTCGGCAAGGATGGCGTGCATTTCAGCATTGTTTTCGCCCTGCTTACCGAGGATGTCGATGACCTTACCGATGGGACTCTTGGAGTCTTCGGGCCACTCCACAATCTTTACCAACGCCTTGTCGCCCGTCTTTCCGCCCTTGAGGTTGGCTTTGGGGATGAAGATATCGGTAGCAAGCGCACGGCTCTCGGTGATGAGGAAGGCATAGTTCTTCTCCACCTGGAGCTGACCCACAAAGCTGTCGCGGGCGCGCTCAACTATCTCCGTGACTTGCGCCTCGCGCGTGTGGCCATAGCGGCGTGCGAGCATCGTGACCCTCACGCGGTCGCCGTCGAGGGCATGCATGGAGTTGCGCTCACAGACGAGGATGTCCTTACCGCCATCATCGGGCACAAACGTATTATGCCCGTTGCGCTTGCGGCGGAATGTGCCCACCATGTCGTTAGAGCGGTGGACGCGCTGATAAACGCCCTCCGCCTTGCGTGCCAGATAGTCGTCGAGCACAAGGTCGTCGATGACGTCCATCACGAGCATCTTTGCGGGGTGCGTAAGTGCCTTGAGGTGGCGAAATATAAATTTGATATCGAGCGGTTTGTCGGCGTTCATCTCAAAGAGGGTGAGCAGTCCGGCATGAATCTCGTTCTTCTTGAGGCGCGGAGCCTTTTCTTTCTTCTTATTCTTTGACATGGCGGAATAGATTTTTGAGGCTGCGAAGCCTACAGCTGAGGTCATGGCGCGAAAATAGCGCCCTGCAACGTCAACTGCCGACATAGCGAGCCACGTATTTAATGATAGCAAAAATACAACTATTTTTTGGCTCTATTGTAGGGTTTTAGGATTTATAACACCATTTTTCATAAATTCTTGGTAATTTTGCCGGAAATGAAGACGCGTTGGCTTTACATATTAATACTCGCCATTTTTGCCCACGTAGCACCTCGGGCTGCGGCGCAAAGTTCTATCCCCATCACAGTGCAGGTGGGGAAGGCGGCGTATGAGGGCGACAGCATCCCACATATCACGATGCCTACGCTACACAAGCACCCGCCACTCCAATTCCGCAGCAAGTCGGCACAGAGGAAGTACAACCGCATGGTTTTCAACGTGAAGCGCACGCTGCCCATCGCAAAACTGGTGCGCACCACGATTATCGAAACCTACGAACTGCTGCAAATGCTGCCCGAGTCAGAGCGCGCCGCCCACCTGAAGCGTGTGGAGAAGGGGCTGCTCAAGCAATACGGCCCGCAAATCAAGAAACTCACCATTTCGCAAGGCAAAATGCTCGTGAAGCTCATCGACCGCGAGTGTAACAACACAGGCTATGCCATCACCAAAGCCTTCATCGGCGCCACGCGTGCCAATTTCTATCAGGCCATCGCCCTCTGCTTTGGCAACAGCCTTGCCAAGCACTACGACCCCGAGGGCGAGGACAAGGATCTGGAGCGCATCGTGCGCCTCGTAGAGAGCGGACAGCTCTAAGCCCCCGATTCATCCACCCAACCCCTTTTTCAACATGAAGACCTCCAACCTGCTCCGCCGCACACTCATCGTCCTCGGGACCTTAACAGCACTCGCCTGCCTGGCACTCGTAGGCACCGGCTACTATCTGCTGGATTATGGACTCGCGCCCGACCCTAACCGCCGCGACAAGGACAGCGCCTACGCTGACCTCTACGCTCGCTACCCCGACATGGAAGCCTGGGTGAAGCACCATCGGCTCCAGCGCTTGTCGCTCAAGAACAATAAGGGCCAACATCTGCATGCCGACTACATCAAAGCCGACTCCGCTACGGGGCGCACCGCCATCGTGGTCCACGGCTACCGCGACTGCAACGTGAAGTTTCTCTACCTCGCACGCATGTATCGCGAAATGGGCTTCAACGTACTGCTCCCCGACCTCGCGGCCCACGGACAGAGCCAGGGCGAAGCCATTCAGATGGGCTGGAACGATGCTGAGGATTTACTCGCCTGGTGTGGCGCCGCCTACCGCCTCTTCAGCACCAAGGAGGAGCAGGCAAGCATCGTGGTCCACGGCGTTTCGATGGGCGCAGCCACCGTGATGAACTTCTCGGGCCGCGACGTGCCGCCCTACGTTCGCGCTGCCGTTGCCGACTGCGGATTTACGAGCGTATGGGACGAATTTTCAGCGCAACTTCGGGCACAGTTCGGGCTGCCCGAATTCCCGCTGCTAAGCGTGGCAAGCATGCTCTGCGAATGGCACTACGGCTGGAATTTCCATGAAGCATCGCCACTCGAATCAGTGCGCAAGAGCCTGTTGCCGACACTATTTATCCACGGCACGAACGACGACTACGTGCCCACCCACATGGTGCACGAACTCTACGCCGCCAAAGCCGGCGAAAAACAGCTGTGGCTTGCGCCCGACGCCGACCATGCCGAGTCCTTCAAGCTCCATCCCGAGGAATACGCCCGCCGCGTCAGCACGTTTTGCAACGCCGCGCTTCAAGAGTAGCACCAACGCCCTGTTCGCCCACTCCACCCTGCACGCAACGAACATGGCGAACGCCACCCCAACTGCTGCCGAAAAACGGCATCCATACGCGCTCCAAAAAATGTCCGATTTTACGGATTTCCCCTTTTCAGACGTCCCAAAAACCGGGTGGCAGAAACAGCCGATAGTTAACGAAACGTTAACTTAATCTTAAAAAAATGTTAAAACGACGTTTTTCCTCGATTTGGATTTCGCCGAAAAATGTTGTATCTTTGTAGTACAAAGGGAGAGCCACATCGGTTTTCCCTTTTTTTATGCCTAAAATGCGCAAAAACAAGGTCAAAGATTGTTAAAACAAGCTTTGATGTTGTTAAAAAAAGGTCCGATGTTGTTTTCTGAAGGTCGGATGTTGTGATTTTTTCCTCGGATGTCGCTTTTCTTTTGTTTGATTTTGCCACTTCTACATTGCAAATAGACTTAAAATGAAAATATTTTTGAAAATGCGAATTTAACATTTAAATGTTAAAATCCGGGAATGTCCGATTTCGGAACAACGCCATTTTTTGAACACCGAATTTTCAGACTGAAAGATGCTATTTTTGTGTATCGGGCAACACCGTTTGAAACCTCATCGCGGATGCCCCTTCCTTTCACTTCCGCATTGTCCGCACGAAATCAAATCGGGATATTGCCCGGTGGGATGTGAAGGTCCAACCCCTCGCCAGGCAATGCACCAAAGCGCAATGTCAATAACCCAATCCGACACTTATTGCCACAAACGAAAAAGTGGGCGCCGACAATATGCCGACGCCCACTGACTACATCTCAGCGCAAAGGCCGGAGTCAATGGCTCCACGCCTGCACTGCGTATTTATCCGCTCACTTATTGCTCGTTCCACTGAGAAGAGTCCCATGAGCCACTACGTTCGTTGCTCAACTGCTCGGTAGCCTCAACGTCGTACATCTTAAGGCTTCCGGCCAAGAGCGAAAATCCGGTTTCCAGCACGAGTTCGTTGGTTGCTGGCTTAACATAATGCTTTTTCATAACGAATAAGTTTTTGTTATTAAATTATTCAACTTTCGCAAGCTCCATTTGAGTTAGGTTATAGGTTGTTAAGTCGCTTCGCTTTAAGGTTTTGAGAACCATCCGGAATGTTAATAAAACCGAACGGGAGGTTAACCGGATGGTAAATCTTAAAACCTTATAACCTTAAACCTTAAAACCTAAGAAGTTGAGCACTTGCGAAACTTCAATTAAATTATTTACCAATCATCACTTTCTTTCCATTCACGATGTAGAGGCCCTTCGTGGGGTTGAACACACGGCGACCCTGGATGTCGTAAATGCCGTCTGAACCTTGAGCTCCGGCAGCCACGCCTTCAATGCCTGTTGCATCACTGAGCTTAAGGCGCAACGCCATCACTGAGGTTTGTTCGCCCACACTTATAGGAAGATATGCCTTGCGTGCGCCGAACGTAATGGCATCGGCCTTGGCTTCGGTGATATTGCCTTCAGCATCCCTTACGTCGTCGGCATCGCTGCGGTCGGCGTCGCAGAGGGTCTTCTTGAACAAGCCAACCACCATTTCGCCGCCCTCTTCAACGGCCTGGTACGAGAGTACGTAGTTGACAATGCCCTCTACGGGAGTCCAATACGTAGTGTAAGTGGTTCCTGCCAGGAGATTGTCGGCAACGGGCGATGTTGCGGCGTCGGTATAAGTAAAGACGTACTGACCCTTGGCGCCCTCAATCAACACAGGGGTATGGGCAGGCAGGATGTCGGCCTGTTCAGCAATCAGTACGTAGCCATCCTTCACTTCAGTAGCGACATAAGCCGTGATGCCGTCGGGAATCACCGCGTCGTAGCCCAAAACGAGCGAAGACCATCCAGCATTGCCAATAGTAAGCGTGTGGCTGAGCGCCTCTGTAAGGCTTACTTCGGCAGGAGCTACGCACCAAGCCGAACCGTCGGTAGGCGAACTTTCGTTCCAGCCCACAATGACAGCGCCTGTGCCCTGTGCATGAATCATCGAACCACCCTGGGGCGTAATCGACACTACGCCATTCGCACTGAGGTTTCCGAAGCTTACGCGCACGGCACCGTCGGTGGTCGTAGCATGTGCAAACTCGCGGCTGCCGTTCGGAACTGCCGTGCTCAGATAGAGTCCGCGCTCTACGTTGTACATGTAATACGTGTTCTCTGCATCGGCAGGCACAAAGCGGAAGAGCTTGTGCGCGCCCTCAGCAGCATCGTAGTTCATGCCGCCCTCGTCATTGACATAGATTGACTTTCCGCCACGGTTGTCGGCAGCGTTGCTGGTGATGGTGTAGAGCTTGTCGGCTGTAGGCATCACAATCTCTAAGGCATCGATAGCAGCCTGCAAATCGTCGCGGTTGAAGTTGCCGGCTTCCATCGCCGCTCTGCCGGCTTCGATAGCCGCACGCAGGGCTGCAACGCTCTCTTCTGTGTAGTTGCCGACATTAATACCCACATTAGCTGCATGGAGTTCGGCGAGGTCGAACAATCCGCCCACGAAGGCTTCGAGCGCATCGGTTGTGTCGAATTCGCCCACGGGAAGAATCGAGCATGAGTTACCACCATCGGGCGTGCTCCAATCATTGATTACCATCTGGCTGCTACCTCCGACGTTCACCTGATGCGCTGCGTCGAAGTAAGCAAAGAATGTGTGCTCGTAAGCTCCGTCCTTGAAGTAAACAGGATCGACGGGAGCAGGGCTAAGCGAGCCGTCCTTGTTCACAAACTTGGCTTCGGCAGGATGATAGAGGTAGTAATTGTCGCCACCATCAATCGTGATGAAGGCAAACTGCTGGCGCACATCGTCCTTATCGGGCGAGATTCCGAGGTCGTGGTTCGACTTCAGCGCCGTGCCGCCTGTCTGCACAGCCCACGAGGTTGTACCCTGAGAGTGGTTGGGTTGCGACACGTAGTAGAGCTTGCTATTCAGCAGTTGGTCAACGGATGTCAATGGCTGCTCTTCGTATTCGTGAATCGTAATCTCTTTTTTGCTCAAGCTGAAGCGTTGCAATGTCATGCACTGCTGTCCGCTCATATTAATCAACAGACCTACGCTCACCATTGTCTCCTTTGTGAGCAGGAAGCTTACGGAGTTGGTGGCAGTTTGTGCCTTGCCCTTCATCGCAGTATAGGCAAGCGCCTGGCTGAGTTCCTCAGTCGTGGGCAGGGCATTGCCCTTAGCTGCTACGACATACGACGCTCCGCACTGTCCTTCGTAATAATCATCGTACTGCACCGCGAACGTGTAGAATCCGGCAGGCAGCGTGATGGTTTGATACGCGGTGTGATCCTTGAGTGTTGATGCAAAATTGTCCCAACCGGTTGTCACCGTGAAGTTGTCGTCTTTCTGAGCGTCAACGTGAGCACCCGTAGTAATGCCATTATCGGTAACGACGTTTCCGAGTGTCCAATCAGCGATTTCGTAGAAGCGAGTTTCATTGTTCGTGTTGACAGTATTGCCCGTCTTACTGAAACGAGCTTCGTAGTTGGTCAGATACGTAGCCGTGACGTCGCTACCGCCCTCTTCGAAGTTGAGGCAGAACACGCCCTTCGACAATCCCCAGGCGTCGCCCTCGGGACCGAAACCTGTGCGCACGCCATGGTTGGCATTCGACGTGCGGTCCTGCACATCGCCGCTGCTTTGGTTGAAGTCGTAGTAGAGCATGAGGCCGTGTGCGCTCTGAGCTGCTGGAACATCAGAGATTGGCGCATTGGCATACTGCTGCAACTGCTCAACGGTGAGTTCTGAACCCCATACGCGGAATTCGTCGATGCTGCCTCCGAAGGGAGCGTCCGCACCGCCCAAGCGGAATTTGCTCAGCTCGCCCACCGACGCACTTACTTCGTGGCTGTTCATCAATACGCCGTCGCGGTAGAACTTAACAGCCGTTCCGCTGAAGGCTACACCGTAGTGGTGCCACTCGTTGGCAACGACATACTCGCCCGGCGAAGCGTAAGTTTGACCATCAAGATACAGAATCATTCGGCCGTCGGCCATCGTCTTGAGCATCAGCGTTGACTCAGCATCGCCAATGGCATTGATGTTGTCGGCGGGCCACTCGCTGTTCATCCACCACTCGATGGTGAAAGCTGAAGCAAGGTTCAACGCAGGAGCAGTGACGGTAGCTTCGTCGGTTGAGAAGTTCAGCCCGTTGTGGCTGTCGGCATTCGTCACGATGAGCGCACGTTGGCGCGTCAGCGCGTCGGTACCGGCATTGTTGATGGCGCTGAGCGTCACGTCGTACACACCGGGCGTGTTCATAACGAGCGTAGGGTGTTGCTCGAAAGCAACTTCGACATTCTTGCCGTTGCTAATCACCCACTCCCACTTTGCAGGTGTGTAGAGCGACTGGTCGGTGAAGCTTACCTCCGCTCCCTTGACAACAACGGCGGGCGAAACGCTGAATGCCGCTGAGGGAATGACCTCTGTAACCTTGACTTGAGCCGTATGGCTTACGGAAGTGCCATTGGGGGCTGTCACAGTGAGAGTTACATCGTAAGTACCCTTTTTCTGCCAGCTTGTAGCTACGCTGGACGAGGTAGCAGTAGTAATTTCGGCCTCGAGCATGCTCCATTCATAGAGATAGCCTGCACGTACGTCTGAGGCATGCAGCGTCACGCGCTCGCCGGCTGGAACTTGCGCCGTCGTCATAGTGAACGAAGCGTCGGGAGCAGGTGTCGGCAGCACTGTGATATTGCAGGTTGCTGAAGCCTGACGTCCGCTGCCGTCGGTAGCTGTTACGCTGACAGTGTGTGTGCCGGCTTCCGTGAAGGTCAGTGTGGGCGACTTCACTGCCAGATTTTCGATGCCTGCAGCTTTGGCTGTCCAGGCAAGGGCTGTGACAACATCGTTGTGAGTAGCCGTCAGTGTCACGGGAATACCGGCAAAGACATCACCTGCAGGGCCATTGATACTTATAGCAATGGCTTCGGTCGAAGTGCCGAGTGTGGGCAATCCGCTGCTTACCGGCGTATATATGCCTTGCAGCGTAGCGTGATGCTCGCCTACGTAGTCGCAAATGCGGACATTGCCTTCGGCATCTGTGAAGAGGTCGCCCTTGAGGTAAGCCACAAGTCCTTCGGGCATGATGTTGCCTGTAAATTCAGCATCCTTGTAGGCTGCAATCTGCTGCTCGGTGCGTGCGGTGTTCCAGATGCGGATTTCGTCGTACACGGCATCCTGAGCATCATTGCCGCTCGCCTTGAATACGAGGTCGCCAAAGCCGCCAATACCGCTGAAGTTCGACGACGTTACGCTGCCACATGCTACTCCATCAAAGTAAACCGTCATATTGTTGCCATCAACGACCATCGCAACGTGGGTCCACTCGCCGACCCTGAGGTTCTGGCTCGTATTCACGCGCTCTGTGTCCAGATAGTTCCAGCCAGCTGTGAAATGGCCATCTGCATTGGCATGGAAATGGAAAGTTCCCCATCCGGGACCGCCCATCTGGTTGTAGTTGCGCACTGAAGTAGGCTTAATCCAATACTCGATGGTGGCCTGCTGATACTTGGTAGCAAAGACGTTTGGAATCGTGAAGCCCGACGCCTCAAACTGCACGCCCTTGTTGGGATTAGAAAGCTGTATGGGCGCCTTCACCGTCGTAGGCTTTGATTCCTTGCCATCAGCATAGACAGCGCTCACACCATACGTTACTGCCGAAGCTTCAAACGCAAAGCTCGTAACAGTAGGTGCCAACTTAGCCTGCATAACACCATCGGCATAAACGCGGTAGCCGGCAAGAGTAAATCCGGAGCGCACAGGCGCCTGCCAAGTGATTGCGTTGTTTGCACAAGCTACGTTCTGAGGAGCGTTGCAGCCGTTTCCCTGTACGATGACCGTGAGGATGGTCTGCTTGCCGGCGTTCTTGATTTCAACGCCCTCGCCTACGCCGAAGGAAGTCTCAATGCCCTTGAGGTCGTACTGGTAGTCCATGATGGAGGCATTGTAGATAGTGCCTTCGCCCGCTGCCCAATCCTTCGTATTAATGATGAAGAAGTACTTAAGCGGCTGGTTCATGTCGTAGCCGGCGGTGAGGTCTGTGAGGTCGTAGCCGAACTCCATGGGTTCCGTGTGCAACTTGCCATCCGCCCAACGACCCAACATGGGTACTTCGGGAGCCGGGTTGCTATTACCGTAGTTACCATCACCGGCATACGTAAAGTGTACGAAGGGAACTGTGACCTCGGGCTCTGTAGCGTTGAGGTCGGCACTAATACCCGCACTCAAAGCAATCTCGCTACGGCGGCTATAGTCCATCTCAAGCTTGATGGTGCGAAGAGGTCGGTAGTCCTTGCGCACACGATAGACTTCGGGTTCCCAATAACCGGTTCCGGGCGTACGACTGCCGGCCTCAGCATCGTTATTAAAGGCCGGAACTCCAAATTTGTAGGGGCAATAAATGAAACCTCCGTTACACCAGTCCCCCCATGAGTTGACGATAATCCAAGCTCCTAACTCGTCAGCATCAGCTTCGCCGGGAATATCATCATTGTCGAGGTCGAACTCGATACGGTCGTCATAGCCCACGATTGTAAGCGCATGGTCCACCTGCGTGCCCCATTCGTGAACATAATACATGTCGGTAACTCCGGCGGCATTGTTGGCATCCGTTGAAGGAATCTTATGCCATTGTCCGCCCGACGCAACACCGATACCGCAGATACCACCTGCCTGAAACGAATCGTCGCCGTTGTGGTTCCACAACCAGTTCTTGACAGCCTCGCGACCTTCTTCCGTACCTACGTTTACGGGAAAATTCGAGGGCTTCAGCATGCGGTTGTGCATGGCTTCGAACCACTTATCGTAGCCTTGCATCCAGCCAAAATCATTGTTGCTCGCTTCTTGATAACCAAAGAGCGAGGAGTAAGTCTGTCCGCCATAAGTAGCAGCTGAAGGTACGCCTACATTAGTAACGAAAGCATCCTTACCCTGGTCTGTGATGCCCGAGGGCGAATTTGTGTGCAACCACACAAAATGTGAGGGATAGTAGTTCTCAGCCTTCGAACCATCGAGATTGCGATAGGCAGCCAGTTCGTAGCTGAACATGTAGCAAATACGAGATGCGGAACCACACGAACCGCCATCCTGATTGAACACGGGTGGGAAAAACTTCGTTGCAGCATTGTTCACATGGTCGGGACGCTGAGCAACGGTGCGCGTCGCTTTGCCCTCTTTTCGCTGAGGTGTCATCAGCGACCAGTCGGGGTTGACCACTTCCGAATAGTCGGGATACTTGGTGCGGTCCACGCTGATGGTTTGCGCCTGCGCAGTCAGTGCTGTTGCACCGCCAAAGAGCAACGTTGCCACCATGAACAAAAAACCAGTTTTTTTCATATTTGAAAAAGTTTTTATAAATGTTGAGATGCTTTAATAATGGGCGCATTGTTGCAGATATCCACACAACCTTGCTACTTATGATGCCGCTGAAGAGCGAGCATCATAGGATGCTATCCATATATATATATTAATATTGAGTAGCGACAAAGTTGCTCCTGCAACAATTTATGCAGTACTACTTAACGATGCCCTTTTCAAGATATTCAGCCAAATTGGTGCGCACCTTGGCAGCAGCGCCTTCGGCTGCAACTTTGGCCATGTCGTGGTCCACCATGATTTGTACCAACTGCTCAAACGACGTCTTACTTGGATTCCAACCCAACTTAGCCTTAGCCTTAGTGGGGTCGCCCCAAAGATTCACAACATCCGTTGGACGATAGAAGTCTTCGCTCACTTCTACCAACGTCTTTCCAACAAGGTCAGCGGATGCACTGCCCGAAACTGCAACGCAAATTCCCTTTTCATGGATACCTTCGCCCTCGAACTTCAACTCAATACCAGCACGGCGGAAAGCAAGTTCTGTAAACTGGCGCACAGAGTGTTGCTCGCCCGTAGCAATGACGAAATCCTCGGGCTTGTCGTTCTGCAAAATGAGCCACATACATTCCACATAATCCTTGGCGTAGCCCCAATCTCGGAGCGAGTCGAGGTTTCCGAGGAAAAGTTTGTCCTGACGTCCTTGGGCAATGCGGGCTGCAGCAAGCGTAATCTTACGCGTAACGAAAGTTTCGCCACGGCGCTCTGATTCATGATTGAAGAGAATACCCGAACAGCAGAACATGTCGTAGGCTTCGCGATATTCCTTGATGATCCAGAAACCGTAAAGCTTAGCAACGGCATAGGGCGAATAGGGATGGAAGGGAGTGTTTTCGTTCTGCGGAACCTCCTCAACCTTGCCATAAAGTTCGGACGTCGAAGCCTGATAAATACGGCACGTCTTTTCCAAATGGCAGGCACGCACCGCCTCTAAGACGCGCAACACACCCGTTGCGTCAATATCAGCAGTAAATTCGGGCGAGTCGAAAGACACCTGCACATGGCTCTGCGCTGCAAGATTGTAGATTTCTGTAGGTTGAACCTTGCCGACCACCTTTACCAACGACATAGAGTCACCTAAGTCGCCATAATGCAAATGAAAATTGGGTTGCCCCTCCAGGTGAGCGATACGCTCGCGATAATCAACGGACGAACGACGAATAACGCCATGCACGTCGTAACCTTTCTCCAAGAGGAGTTCGCTCAAGTATGAACCATCCTGACCTGTAACGCCTGTAATCAGGGCCACCTTTCTGTTTTCCATATCTATATCCTGTCTTTTAAATTTTAAAATTTCTATGATTATTTATAACGTGCGCATGAGGTTTAATATTGCGCACAAAAGTCATGCCACTACGCTTTAGGATTATTTTATTGCGCATAAAGACGAATGCGGCGTTTATGGCGTAATCACCCACTCGTCCACATTACGGGTTTCCTTACTCACGTTGGCCCCTATCTTTACAATAGTCCTACCGTCTGTTGCGAAAGGAAGCGCGTAGTCCTTACTATTGATTTGCGCAAGCGCTTCTTCAGCACTGCCGTCAAACTTCAGTTCTATTATATAAATGTATTGGTCCGTGCCGATGAGCAAATCAATGCGACCGCGCGAGGTGCGATATTCTGCCTGAACGTAGAATCCCATCAACTTCGTAAAGATGTACATCACATTCTGATAGTGATTTTCCAACTCACGAATCAGTTCGTAGGGAGTATCAGCCATGAGCGACTGCATCAACTGCATGAAACGGTTGGCATCACCACTGCGCAAACTCATAACAAATTTACTCACCAAAGCCGCTTGTTGTGATTGCTGGCAATAAACATAATACGGAAGAAGAAACTTGACAAATCCCTGACGAACCTCTTCGTTAGGGTAATCGAGAACGTATAACCCAAAATCCGCGTTGTAATCCTTAATCGTCAGATAGCCGCTCTGAAACAACACAGGGATAGGGTTGATATCTGCACGATGAATGCTATCCAAATCATCTTGCGTCACTTCAAGTTTGGAGAGGTCGTTCAGTCTGAAGTTGTTTTTCTTTAGAAGTTCAACAAGATAAGTAGGTATACCCGTTGCAAACCAATAACTGCCGTAGCTGCCTTCGCTCAAAGTCCACAACACACTGAACGGATTGTACATACCGGACGTTCCTGGTGAGAAGTGATATCCGTCAT
>JAFOWI010000130.1 GCA_017425985.1 Bacteroidaceae bacterium
CGGCGCAACTCCAATATAACTGGCATATTGCCTAGCATTGTCAAACATCTTAAAATTATGCGTAGCTACGATTGTGTTGACTGCATTTACAATACCTATACCACTGATGGTTAGTAATAGCTGGTAGTTATTCTTGAGTTCAGCATCAGAATCTATGGTTTGCGCCATATCTTTTTCAATGTCCTGCACTTGGGTTTCAAGAAACTCTAATAGTTCTTTCGTTCGTTTGTTAGTTCCAGGACTTGATGAATGACTTCCAACCTCTTTAAGTTGCGCCTTACAACGAGCAATCTCTACAACAAGACTCTTTCTTTCTGCCATTAATGCTTTCAACTTGCGTATGCTGTTAGTCGCTAATTGGGAGAGTTTAATATCCTCACGATGAAGGTAAGCATAACTAGCAATTCTGTAGGCGTCAGCCTTGTCATTCTTGCCATGAGTAAGTCCAAACGAACGCTTAAGATGGAGTGGACTTTGAACGGAATACGAAACCTCTTGCTGCTCTAGGAATAGGCATAAATCATAGGTATAATGTCCTGTGGCCTCCATGCAGAAAAGAGCGTTTTTGACTGATACTCCGCATTTACATAACCACCGTTTCATCTCCTTGAATCCGTCAGATGAATTGGGAAATTTCTCACATACAGAAACCTTGTTGGATTTCTCCTTCTTGTAAATTGCAACATCAATCGTCTTTTTCGAGATGTCAACACCAATGTAAAAATCTTTTTGCATAACTTTGCAAATGTTTAATTAATTAGTTAACCAGGAGTTGAACTAACTACATCCTTTATTAGATCTTAGAATCTACAAATATAGTTGGCTCTTCCGTTCAACGGAAAGGAGAAGAGGACTGTTTCCGTGTATAGTTCTATAACTAGATTTCACAATAGTTCACCTCTCTCCTTTGGTTAACTTTTTACAAAGATAAGCACTTAATCGCTTATTTTTTTCATTTGCAAATCTAAAGGAATTCACAGAATTTGCGGTTCACTCCGTTCCCGCCCATCCGGATGGTGTAGGGGCCACTTTATGTCGGCCCGTACGCCGTGAGCGGCGTAATAATTGGCTGCGCGGTAACTTTAGGAGTTTCACTCGCAGAATGACGCTGGAGGCGTCTTGACTATTCAGGATTAGTAAATGCTCAACGCCCAAATATATTTCAAAACAAACTATTTTTACGATTTTGAACACCCTACCCATCCGGATGGCAACTGTGCTTTGTACTCTAACAACGTTACGCCGTTCCGGCGTGCGGGCCGACATAAAGTGGCCCCTACACCGTCCGGAATAATTGGGACGGTGAGCACGCGGTTTGGACGACGGGCCGACACGGTGATCGGCCCCTACATCGTCCGCAAGGCAGTTGTACTTTGTACTTTATTAGTAAACAAGTTGATAGTAAACAAGTAGACGAATTGGTTTGACTCGAACGCGACATACCGCAAGGCAGCTGTACTCTGTACTTTATTAGTAAACGAGTTGATAGTAAACGAGTAGACGAGTTGGTTTGACTCGAACGCGACATACCGCAAGGCAGTTGTACTCTGTACTCTGTTATCTGTACTCTAAAAAATGTACTCTAAAAACCTTAAAACCTCATAACCTCAAAACCTTACGACCTCAAAATATGAACGCAATTATCCTCGGCGCAACATCGGGCATTGGTCGCGAAGTAGCGCTCCTACTGCTCCAGGAAGGCTGGAACATCGGTGTTGCAGGTCGCCGCACCGAAAAGCTCGCTGAACTGCAAGCAGCATACCCTGACCAAGTGAAAATCGCACGCATCGACGTATGTTCGTCGCAGGCTCCGGAAGCATGGCTCGAATTGGCGGAAGCGCTTGGCGGCGTTGACCTCTATCTGCACAGCAGCGGAGTGGGCTGGTACAATCCCGAACTCGATGCGCAAAAGGAACTCACTACGGCAGTGACGAATGGCGAAGGCTTCGTGCGCATGATGAACGTGGCTTACCACTACTTCAAGCAGAGCAAGCGTCGCGGCCACATCGCAGCCATCAGCAGCATTGCCGGAACGCGCGGACTGGGACCGGCACCGGCCTATTCAGCTACTAAGAAGATGCAGAACACCTATCTGCAGGCGCTCGCACAACTGGCGCGCAAGGACAAGCTGCCACTCTCCTTCACCGACATCCGCCCCGGTTTCGTGCGCACCGACTTTATTGCCGGCTCAAACTTCCCGATGCAGATGGAAGTCACCGACGTGGCGCGCGCCATTGTCAAAGCCCTCAAGCACCGTAAGCGCATCGTCACCATCGATTGGCGCTACCGCCTCCTCGTAGCCATTTGGAAACTCATCCCCCGCCCAGTTTGGGAACGGATTCGGTTGTAGAGGGACATTTTATAGAGTACAGAGTTCAGATAACAGAGTACAGCTGCCATTCGGCAAGAGTACAACGTACAGAGTACAGCTGCCATTCGGACGATGTAGGGGCCGATCCCCGTGTCGGCCCGTCGTCCCAACCGCGTGCCCACCATCCAATTTATTCCGGACGGTGTAGGGGCCACTTTATGTCGGCCCGCACGCCGGAACGGCGTAATAAATAAGAGGTAATTTTTTAGAGTTCAGAGTACAAAGTACAGCTGCCATCCGGATGGGCGGGAACGCAGTGAACCGCAAATTCCGTGAATTCCGTGAAGTCTGTGTGAGAAAAAATTATTACGCCGCATACGGCGTACGGGCCGACATAAAGTGGCCCCTACATCACCCGGATGGCAGTTGTACTCTGTACTCTGTACGTTGTACTCTAAATTAAATTCTGCGTGAGATCAAAATCACCGCGCCAGCCACGTGGAAATAAAATTCTCGTGTGACAATTATTTTTCTCACACAGACGACACAGACTTACACAGACCTTGCACACGCTCTGCTTGTGCACCCCATCCGGATGGCAGTTGTACTCTGTACTCTGTTATCTGTACTCTAAAAGTTATACTCTAAAATAAAGTCCGCGCGTACCAACAAAAAAATTACAAACAATGCCTAAGTTCACCCTCTACTCCCCCAACGCCCGCTCCGTCGAACTGCGCCTCTACCGCGAAGCCCAAGGCGGAGCACCCGAGCACCGCTACAACCTCGAAGTGGCGGGCAACGGATGGTGGCGCCTGCATCTGTATTGCGACCTCACGGGTTGGTACTATACCTACCGCGTGCAGAACCCCGACGGATGGCAGCGCGAAACGCCCGGCCCGTGGGCAACAGCCGTGGGCATCAACGGAGCGCGAGGAGCCATCATCGACCTTGAAGCCACAAATCCCGAAGGATGGGAAGCCGACCGTCGTCCGCCACTCTGCGCCTCGCCCATCATCTACGAACTCCACCACCGCGACTTCTCCATCTCGCACACCTCGGGCATCCACCATAAGGGGCGCTACCTTGCGCTCACCGAAAGCGGCACACGCACGGCCGACAACCTTGCCACAGGCATCGACCACCTCACGGAACTCGGCATCACCCACGTGCAGCTGCTCCCCTCGTTCGACTTCTCCTCCATCGACGAAACCGAAGCCCGCGTGCCACATTACAATTGGGGCTACGACCCGCAAAACTACAACGTGCCCGAAGGCTCCTACGCCACCGACGCCGTCAATCCCTCCGTGCGCATCCGTGAATTTAAGATGATGGTAGCCGCACTCCACAAGGCAGGCATCCGCGTGGTGCTCGACGTCGTTTACAACCATGTGGCATCCGTAGCCGCCAGTCCGCTTGAATGCGCAGCGCCCGGCATCTACTTCCGCCGCTGGCCCGATGGGACGCTGGCCAATGGCTCAGGTTGTGGCAACGAAACCGCCAGCGAGCACGAAGCCATGCGTCAGCTCATCGTCGAAAGCGTGGCTTATTGGGCAGAGGAATACCACATCGACGGCTTTCGCTTCGACCTCATGGCGCTCCACGACATCGCCACGATGAAGGCCGTAAGCCGGCGGCTCCACGCCATCGACCCCACCATCTGCGTGTATGGCGAAGGCTGGGCAGCAGCCCCCTCGCCACTCCCTGCCCGTCAAGCCGCCTCGAAAGCCAATATGGCAAAGTTGCCGGCCATCGCAGCCTTTGGCGACGAACTGCGCGACGGCTTGCGCGGACCTTTTGCCGACGACAAGTTGGGCGGATTTCTCCTCGGCAATGCTCAGGCCATCAGCGCCGTAAAGCGCGGCATCGTTGGCGCCACCAATCATCCCCAACTTGCGGACATCCATCCTCCACACTGGGCAAAACGCCCGGCGCAGATGCTCTCCTACGTGAGTTGCCACGACGACCTCTGCCTCTACGACCGTCTGCTCTCCGCCTCGCCAACGCTCTCCACCGACGAAGCCGAGCGCCTTTCGCTCCTTGCCCACACTGCCGTACTTACCGCACAAGCCACGCCCTTCATCTTCTCAGGCGAAGAACTCCTGCGCAGCAAGCGCGGTGTGCGCAACAGCTACAACAGCTCCGATATGATAAATGCCATCGACTGGCGCGGAAAGAGCCTGCACTACCAGCTCTTCACCGCTCTGCGCCGACTCATCCACCTGCGCCGTCAGCATCCGCTCTTCCAGCTCCCCACCGCCAAAGCCGTAGCCGCCAGACTACGCTTCCTCGACGTTGGCAACCACGTGGCGGTAGCCTTCACCATCGACGCTCCGCCATCCATTGGCGACAGTTGGAAGCAAGCCGTCGTCGTGCTCAATGCCGATGAGCGTCCGCTCCATCTCGCCCTGCCCCTCAATTACTACACCCTCTACCTCAAATCTTTCCAATCATCGCTCAGCGGACTCACCACACTTCACACCGACACCCTCGAAGTTCCACCCCATTCGCCCCTCATCGCCGCCGTCGTGTCCTAAATGGAAAATATCCCCCCGAATAGCGTAATAATTTTATCACATACAGACTCCGCGGAGTTACACGGAAGGCTGGCGCGATGATATTGTCTCACGCAAAGGCGCAAAGAGACGCTAAGGTTTTATGTAGCGTTCACGTATGAAATTTATTCTCACGCGGATTACACGGATTTTCGCGGAATACGCGTCGAAATACTCGCGCGCCCATCCGGATGGCGTAGGGGCCGATCTCTGTGTCGGCCCGTCGTCCAATCCACGTGCCCATCGCCCCTAATCCGAATGGGCGGGAACCGCAGTTTCCGTATATTCCGTAAAGTCCGCGTGAGACCAATTCTACCATGCCAGCCTAAAAACCTTCGCGCCCTTTGCGCCTTTGCGTGAGACCGATTCACCACACAATCCGCATGGAAATAAATTTCTCGTGTGACAATTATTTTTCTCACACAGACGTCACAGACTTACACAGACCTTGCACACGCTCTGCTTGTGCACCCCATCCGGATGGGCGGGAACCGCAAATTCCGTGAATTCCGTGAATTCCTTTAGATTTGCAAATGAAAAAAATAAGCGATTAAGTGCTTATCTTTGTAAAAAGTTAACCAAAGGAGAGAGGTGAACTATTGTGAAATCTAGTTATAGAACTATACACGGAAACAGTCC
>JAFOWI010000012.1 GCA_017425985.1 Bacteroidaceae bacterium
GATGCCGAACGTGCTCGCCTCAAACAAATCGTTAACGCTGTTAAACCTCAAAACTATGGTGTAATTATCAGAACCGTAGCCGAAGGTAAAAGGAATGTTGAAATTGAAAATGAATTACGCATCCTCATCAAACGCTGGGAAGACGCTGTTGAATTGGCTACAAAAGTAAAAGAGCGGCCTGCTTGTATATTCGAAGAAACAAGTCGCACAGTGGGCATGATACGCGACTTATTTAATCCTTCATACGAAAACATCATTGTAAACGATGAACAAGTTTACAACGAAATAAAGGATTATGTAACGCTCATAGCTCCCGAACGCGCAGATATTGTTAAATTGTACAAAGGTGCAGTTCCCATTTTCGACAACTATAGCATCACGAAACAAATTAAAGCATCGCTCGGCAGAGTTATCACCTACAAGCATGGTGCATACATGATTATTGAACAAACCGAAGCGCTCCATGTTATAGATGTCAATTCAGGTAATCGCTCTAAATCGCCCGATGGACAGGAAGCCAACGCTCTTGATGTCAACTTAGGAGCTGCCGACGAAATTGCACGCCAATTAAGGCTGAGAGACCTCGGTGGAATAATTGTAATCGACTTTATCGATATGGCTATGGCTGAAAACAGACAAAAGCTTTACGAACGCATGTGCCAAAACATGCAGAACGACAGAGCCAAACACAATATTCTGCCACTATCAAAATTTGGTCTTATGCAGCTCACGCGACAAAGAGTGCGACCGGCGATGAACATTTCCGTCGAAGAAGAATGCCCCACTTGCGGAGGAACTGGCAAAATTAAAGCAAGCCTGCTCTTTATTGATGTCATCGAACATAAGATAGAACTCATGGCGCAATTCATGAAGGGTAAGAAATTTTATCTGCACATCCACCCATTCGTTGAAGCATACATCAATAGAGGCATCTTCTCACGAAAACTGCTTTGGAAGCTAAAGTACGGATTTGGAGTAAACATCATTCCGAACCAAAAATTATCCTTCCTTGAATACAAATTCTACGACAACAAGCAAAACGAAATCAACCTCCAGGAGGAGAATACAATGAATTAATTATAGCATACAGCTTAACTACTGAAAATAATCAGAATAAAGCTGTATGCTATTTTTTTGTTAGTACAAAAAAAAAGTCATAGATTTGCAAAATATTTCTCCATGCATTGATAAACGTAATAAATATCAACGAATTTAATTATTTTCAGTATTATGAACATACAGCAGTTAGAATACATCGTAGCGCTCGACGTACATCGACATTTTGTGAAAGCCGCACAATCATGTGGCATTAGCCAGCCAACGCTTAGCACGCTGATAACACGATTGGAAGAAGAACTCGATATCGTAATTTTCGACCGCAGTTCACATCCAATCAAACCCACTGAAATTGGAGAAAAATTAATCGCACAAGCCAAAGTCACACTTTTCCATTTATCGCAATTCAGAGAATTAGCGCTCAACGAACGACAATCAAACACCGGACAACTGCGATTGGGAGTAATCCCCACCGTTGCGCCCTACATCCTGCCTCCGCTATTTAACGAAATGCATAAATCGCATGCCCAAATCGACCTCATCGTAAGCGAACAACAAACGCACATCATCGTAGAACAACTGAAAAAGGCCGAGTTGGACATGGCTATATTAGCCACACCGCTGAACATTGAGGGCATTCTCGAAATTCCGCTCTACTATGAAAAGTTTCTTGCATACGTTTCGCCGAAAGAGGAGCTACACCAAGAGTCAGAAATCCAGTCACACCTCATGCCCACCGACCACCTTTGGGTATTGAAAGAAGGACATTGCATGCGCAACCAAATCTTCAACTTCTGCGACGCAAAGAGCGCCTACTCCAATATTTACGAAGCTGGCAGCATCAATACGCTCGTAGGTATTGTGGACATCAATGGTGGCTACACCGTGATTCCCGAACTCCACTATCCGCTACTCACGGCCCAGCAACAGCAAAACGTACGTCCACTCTCCTCCCCAACACCCGTGCGCGAAATATCGCTCATCATTCGCGAAGACTACGTCCGACAGACGCTCGTCAACTCGCTTGTCAACTCCGTAAAAGCAATCATTCCCGAACACATGATTGACCCAAGACTCAAAAAGTTTGCAATAAAACTCTAATCCCCAAAATCCTCCACATACGCTACACCTACGCAAACATGAAAAAATTCATAGCTCCCCTGCTCATCGCCCTAAGCATCCTGCTCCTCGTCACTACGCTCGCACTTATCGGACTAAAAATCTATGCCGACAACATCATGGAACAAGCCGGACGCACAGAGACCTGGCACGAAGCCGACGGAACAATAATCGAAAACATAGCATACGCTCCACACGCGCAAAACACCTACGACCTCTACATCCCCGCATCAGCCACCACCACTGACACCCTCGGCTGCCTGCTCTATATACATGGCGGAAGCTGGACTACAGGCGACAAATGCGAAGGAGCATGGTTCTGTAAGCGATTTGCGAAGCAAGGATGCATCACCGCAACGATGAACTATTCACTTGTCTCTACAGCCGCCCCTTCTGTTTGCATCCCTACGATGCTCAAGGAAATCACGCACTGTATCAATAGCATTAAGGACGAAGCCGCTCGACGTAAAATCCATATCCGTAACATTGCTTTAGCAGGATATTCCGCAGGAGCACACTTAGCCATGCTCTATGCTTTGCGCATGAAGGATGTTTCGCCCCTACCCATCGCCTTTTGCACCTCTATGGCAGGTCCTACAGATCTCCAAATGCTCTTCATCATTCCCGAAGATTCCATAACCGCCGTGCGCGAGCACGCAATGCAAGGAAACGTCCACCCACTGAAGCGCGACATCGATGCTCTCGCCTTCTTCTGCTCCGGGCAGCAACTATCAGCCCCTGGCCAATATACCGGTGCGAACATCGCTACGCTCCTTGCCGAAGCCTCCCCCATTGCGCACGTATCGTCAACAGCTCCGCCCACAATCTTTGCACATGGCGCAGACGACCAACTCGTAGCGCCGGCTCACACCGCAAAGATGGTTGCAGCCCTCGACTCACTCGGCATCCGCAACAGCTACATCCGCTATCCCCAATCCGACCATCTGTTAGCAAGCGACTCGGCTTCCGTCTCTGCCTTCAACGCAGCCGTGTCACAATACATCCACGATTACTTCAAATCGAAATAATACGGTGTGAGTACCACCTTCGCAACAGAACGAACCCTTTCCGCCACGTGGCGCATACATTAACAAAATGCTTACAAGCTCTGAATGCAAACTCAGTTCGACGTACCACAATTAATTCTATTTTTTGACATTTAGGTTCAAATTCATCTTTATTGAGCAATATGAAAACATAGGAGCGCTCCGTGCTTGGAACGCTCCTATATTTTATGAATTTTGCTTTTTACTTCACCAACACCTTCTTGCCATTGATGATGTAGAGACCCTTAGTGGGTGCGCTCTGCAACTTGCGGCCATAGAGGTCGTAGATTGCGCCTTGAACGCTTGTTTCTGTCTGAACGCCATCGATACCCGTAGAACCGTTAAAGTCGAAGCGGAGCGAAAGTTGCATGCCGCCGATTGAAGTATCGACTTCGTCTTCGCTGATGCCCAACTTATCCTTGCTCAGGAGCAAGTAAGCTTTGTTGGAATTGTTGAGGAACTGTCCGTCAGTGAGCTTAGCGAGGTACATACCTACGTTGCCATCCACTGATGAGAGCACGAAAGCCGTTTTGTTTGAAGGGACACTGACATACTTTGTAGTTACGCTACCTGAGAAGAGGTTGTCCGCGATTTCAGGAACTTCGGTTTCGGTATAATTAAATGTATAAGTGCCGGCAGGAGCCTTTACCAACACACCCGTATTTGCGGGGAGTACATCTTCAACGAGGTCCATCATCAAGCGGTCGCCCTCAATCGCTTGCGCTGTATAGACTTCCACGCCTTCGGGGATTTCAACAGCGTAGTCTAGGTAGAGCGTTGCATATCCTGCGCTTGAAACGGTCAAGTCGAATGTAGGAGCATCCATTTCAACGATATTTGTAAAGTCATTCCATCCCGCAGTTGCTGCATACGTTTCCTGAGCACCGTAAGGTACGTAGAGTGTGCACTTCGCTTTATCAAAATCTTTAAATACGTCGCTTTCAATTTCAAATAATTTATCAGCCGAAATATATGAAGTGATGGAAGTCAAACCTGAGCAATTATCGAAAGCAGAATTCCCAATGCTGGTCACGCTGTTAGGAATCTCCACGGAAGTCAAACTGGAGCAATATTTGAAAGCAGCCTCCCCAATGCTGGTCACACTGTTAGGAATCTCCACGGATGTCAAACTGTAGCATTCATAAAAAGCATAATTCCCAATGCTGGCCACACTGTTAGGAATAATGGTTGATTTACAACCAACAACTAATGTATTGCTTAATGTTGCGATGATAGCATTACAACCCTCGCGCGAATCATAAACAGGATTTTCTTCATCAACAATAATACTTTCCAATTCATTGCAATTAGAAAAAGCACTGTATCCAATGCTTCTTACACTGTTAGGAATCTCCACGGACGTCAAACTGGAGCAACCCCAGAAAGCATAATTCCTAATGCTGATCACACTGTTAGGAATCTCCACGGACGTCAAACTGGAGCAACCAGAGAAAGCCCAATAC
>JAFOWI010000131.1 GCA_017425985.1 Bacteroidaceae bacterium
GGATGTATGGAACGATTATTATTGGAGAGAGGCTGTGATTCGTTTATTCGACAAAATGAGGCTATTTCTATTTTGAGGACGACGCAGTAATAAAAAGAGAATTCTTTTGCTTCTGTAGTAAGTGCAAGAAAATCATTTGGATGACCAACAAACTTGTTTACCGGACTGTAATAATTGCGTTTATCGAACCAATGATTCGTCCGATGGAGTAAGTATGGTAGGGACCTACCTCCGTGTCGGCCCGTGCTGATACAACGATAACAATGTTTGGAGTCTGTTTTGGATGCTGTGGACTCCGGAGATTATTTTTAAGTGTTGAAACGAGTCGGCGTTAATTCCCGACAGTATTTCTGAATATTGACAAATCTCGTCGGGATACCCGATGACTACTCCGAATAATGGAAAATCCTGTCGGGGTTCCCGATAACATTTCTAAATACTGATAAAAGCCGTCGGGGTTCCCGATAGTATATATAAATGCTAATAAATATCGTCGGGGGTTCCAATAGCATTTCTAAATATTAATAAATATCGTCGGGATTCCCGATGATTTTTCCGAGTTTGTAAAAACATTGTCGGGATTCCCGACAATAATTTCGAAAAATGTAAAATTCCGTCGGGGGTTCTGCCGGTTTTTCTGAGTTTAGAAGAATTTAGTCGGGATTCCGGCGAGCAACGCCTCGAAGAGGCAAAAGCTCATAGTCCAGGGTAAAGCGACGAAGGAGCGACGCCCTGGGTAGGTATTCCTCCCGAATGGTTTCGCTCTGTAAGAGCAAAAGCCGTGTGCAACTTAATGGACGGATATATTTTTTCGCTTTTGCTCTTGTGTGGGCGGAAGGTCTTGCGGTCTGTTTACCCAGGGTGTCGCTCCTTAATAACTCTACCCTGGGCTGGTAGTAGGTTGGGCTTTCAGACAGCATGATTTGGGATGGTTGCCAAGCACATGGTCCTATTAATAAGGCACCCATTTCGGGTGCATGCAAGGAGATGTTCTTACACCCGGGGGGATTCGTTGCGCTCAAACGCCGGTGTTGTTACAGCAAGTCTCCTTGATTTATCCGGGTTTGCAACGGAAATTGGACACTTTAGAAATTGGCTGTGCTGTGATGCACAAGAAATTTGGCATCGACACGATTGTGCGTATGGATAAAAGTGTCGTTTAGTTCGACATTGGCGAGAAGAAATTCATCTTCCCCGATGCTTTCCTGAGCGGATTCCTCATCCTCTGCCGTAACGCTTAGTCTTAGTGGTAATTAGCAAAAGAAAAATCCGCAATGCAGTCGGTCGTGACTTGCATTGCGGATTTTTGTAATGTGTGGGGAGAGGGTGGGTAACTTCGTTGTTACTTTTTGCTTTTGCCGACCATGATGTCGAGGACTTGTTTGTCGGTTTCGTTCATGGAGTGGGCACCGATGCTGACGAGGTTGCTCACGCATTGGTCAACGTCGTCGTCGATGATGCCTTCGATGCTGCTGACGCAGTTGCCCTGCATGGCGAGCATGGCGGAGAGGACTGCGGTGCTCACACCAGAGGTGAGTTTGAGCGCGCAAGAGGGTTTTGCTCCGTCGCAGATCATGCCGGTGAGGTTGGCAATCATGTTCTTAACGGCTGCACAGATTTGTTCGTAAGTGCCACCCATAAGGTAGGTGATGCCGCAGCTGGAACCTGTCGATGCCACTACGCAACCGCAGAGGGCTGAGAGGGTGCCGAGGTGTTGCTTGATGTAGATGGCGGTGAGGTGGCTGAGCATGAGGGCGCGGGTGAGTTCTTCTTGCGTGTTGTGGTTTTCGCGAGCGAAGACTACAACGGGATTGGTGGCGCAGATGCCTTGGTTACCGCTTCCGGAGTTGCTCATGACGGGAATCATGGCTCCAGCCATTCGGGCGTCGCAAGCGCAGGATGTGCTGGAAAGGATGTGGGAGAAGATGGATTCGCCCATGATGCCCTTTCCGAGCGGACGGGTGAGTGCCTTGCCGAGGCAATGTCCGTAGTTGCCTTCGAGGGAGCGCTGTGCTGCTGCCATGTTGAGGGTTGCCGCTTCGTTAATGAAACTGATTTCATCGAGTGGCGCTGTTGTGGCATAGTCGAAGACGGTGCGCAGCGTGAGTGCTGGAGCATTGGTAATGGGGGATGCCGCTTCGAGTGTGCCTTCGCAAGTGGCGGTAGGAGCAGTGAGGGGAGTGCCGTTCTTTTCCGTAAGGGTGAAGTTCGTGTGCTGTCCCGAAATGATGGTGCGGGCGGTGTTGCCCTCAGCGTCTGTGCAACGGATTTCCACGTAGAGTTTCTCCGTTGTTGCCTCGTTGAGAGCGATGGAGATGCGTCCTTCTTCGATGAACTTCTTTCCTGATTTCACAGCTTCGGCATTGCTGTCTTTGATAACTTCCAGACCGTAGGCAGACTTTCCGATAAGCGCTCCCAAGGCGATAGCGATGGGAAGTCCCACCATGCCTGTACCTGGAATACCTACGCCCATAGCGTTTTTGAGAATGTTGGCACTGAGGAGGGCTTCAACCTTTGCGGGAGTTGTGCCCAGGATTTCTGTTGCCTTAGCTGTAGCAAGCGCAACGCAGATGGGTTCGGTACACCCCATTGCGGGAACAACCCAATGGCGTACCAACTCTGTGATTTGTTTACGAATTTCGGGGGTAAGCATAGGTAGGTGGGGATTTATTGCTAAGCGCAGTTGTTTTTACTGATTTATCGGAGTGGCGTCGAAGATTATTTCATCGGTGTCCTCTGTTTCGGATGCACTGCTGCGATATTGTTTGGGCGTTGTTTGGTATGCTTTGTAGAATGCTCTGTAAAACGATTGTCGCGAAGAGAAACCTGAATATAAGGCAATTTCTTCCAATGAAAGTTTTTGGTACTTGCAGCTTTGTAACATTCTTTTTGCATCGAGCAGTCGAAGATTGTTGATGAGCGTATTGAAATTGCCACCGGTTTTAGTGTGTATGGTTGCCGCTAAATATCGAGTGTTTGTATTAATGTCTGCTGCAAGTTGTTTGGCAGAGTAGTTGGGGTCGCGATAAAGTCTATCTCTTTTGAGTTTCTTCAGTATTTCGGAGAATAGTTCGGTAGTGCGTTTTTCCTTTATGCGTGCGCAGTAGCAAGGTAGTTCGTTAGACATTTGAATTAGATGCTGTTAGGTTTTGTGTTTCAGCTTCAAGTTGTTGGAGTAGCTGTTCTCCTTGACGTTCGGTTTCGGAGTCTATATCCATGAACTTTATCAAAGTGCGATATGCCGCTTGTTTGATATGGAAGTTTGTGTCGTGGAGCGCTGCGTAAAGGTGGTCTAAAATTTCAGCGCAATCGCGTGGTGCAGGCTTTGCTTTTTTGCTAAAAAGTCTTCCGAGCAACATCCAACCGCAAAGTTGGAACATTGTACCCTCCTGGGCAATCCATTCAAAAGCCTTTAAAGATGCATAATTCAGATGTTGAAAAAGGTGGAGTACAACGCATTCTGCTTCTTCGGGAAAGTGCATCTGTTCTACCCATAAATCCGCCAGATCTTCAGCAAAATCTGTGGCAGGCATGAGCATGGGAGCGAGTAGTCGGCATTCGCGCACTTGTTCTTTCCATAGTGCAGAAGCCAGTTCGGGTGTGTGAGGGAGAGAAGCCGCAAAATGCTGCAAGCGGGGGAGTTCGACACCAAAGTTTGTGCGATAAGCTATTCCTTTTTCGCGCATGGATTGGCTTACCACTCCATTCATCATGAGATGAAATTCGCGTTTAATGGCGCGTATTTGTTCGTTGATGGGGAGGTCGATTATGTTCATTATAAGTTTAAGATACTTTTTTCACTAAAGAGCCTTAATCACGTTTGCGTTCCTGGTAAATGGTAATCGGGGTAGTGATGCCATTTGAGGTGAGCTTGATATGCGCGATGCGTTCTTCTTTCAAAGGATTTGCCTCGCAAATTGCAGTGACAGTATGAGTGCCTGCTGCGAAAGTGTCATTGCTTAGGGTAATCCATTCGGCTTCTGTAGATAATGAAGCTTCTTGCGCATAGGTCGTGAAGACGATGTCAAATTGATTTTTTTTGTCGCTTACGGAACCTTCGAAAATGCAATATTGCTCTTTACTGCTTAGCGGTTCACCATTCTCGTCGGTTGTTATGGTACGACCGATGGGTGACTGAATGTTGAGCCAACTCATTTGATATACACTCATACCGATGGAGTAATAACTGTTGATGGCGATGAGGCCTTCGCGAATTTTTTTGGTGTTGTTTGGGCTTGCTGTGATATCAAGTCGAGTGTTGCTTACGTTTTGTGAATTGACAAAGTCGCATTTTGTAGGCGTGATTGCAAACCATTTTTCGCCTTCGAAATCAAGTTTTGAAGTCCAGGGGTCGTATGAAATGACGCGTACGCTGTCTGCTGTTTGGTCGGCATAAAGTATTTTGCCTTGAGGAGCGGTGGGCGTGAAATAAGTTTGGTGAACTTCGTATTCAGAATCGTCGCAACTTGCGAAAGTGCAAGCGAATAGAGCTAAAATAGGCAGTATTTTTTTCATAGAAAGTAGAGTTTTAGTATTAGGTTGAAGTTGTTGTAATTTGTGTGAACAGAAGCGCTTGCTTGTTGTTCTGATTATTATTCGATTGCTTCTTTTTTCAGAATGTTTGTTAGTACCATTCAATATTGCTACTATAACTGCTGCGTTTGTCCCATTTTAGGGCATCAGCCAATTCTGAGGCGCGAGCGCGGAAGCAAAAGTTAAAGGATGAGTACGGGCGAAGAACGATATTGCATGACATTTCAAAGCAGTGGAGGTCGCGTGAGAGCGATGCTGTGGTCATGGACAATTCTTTATAGTTGAAGTCATAACCCGAGGAGAACGAGATGTTCCAGCCCTCAGCAATTCGAACATATCCTGAGAAGTTGAGGTTCTGAGTAAATTTATAAGGATATCTCATTCGCTTTACTCGGATGGGTTTCGAGCGGTCTTCGGTCATTGTGACACCGTACGAAACTGTGAGTGCCCATGGTATGCTGAATCTTAAATATCCGTCTTCGTCAATACTGCTCTTTGTCTTCGCTTGTTTGCTGGCTTCGCGTGTTTCTTTAATATCGGGGTCGATGTTTGCGTCGTCAATACTTTCGTATCCGTCTTCGTCAGTTTCTGTGCTTGAAGGTGGAGTATCATTATCTTCTCCACTAATCTTACCCCAAAGGTCTTGGAATGTTTGATTATTGAATGTGTACGAAAAGTTTTGTGACATTCCCTGGAAACGTCCGAAGCGTCCGTAACTCCATTCTGTGCGGTCGCCAACGATGACGTTCCCGTTTTTGTCAAACTCGTAGGCATACGTTGCAAATACGGCAGACATTGAGAATGTGTATTTGGGAGTAAGTTTGAGTCGAATACGAGTGGTAAGGTCACTCCAAGGCTTGCGTTCTGCTGCAAAGTTGTAGGATAGGTTGGCGGAAAGTTCGTCGATGATGCTGATTTTGCGTACGCCCGTCGTATCTCTGTCGCTTTTGATTTTTATTTCGATGTTGTTCGAAATAGACATTGACACACTTCCTGTTTTTTTGCCTGAAGGATAGCCGTAAGCTTGACCAGCATAGGGAGAGTAGTTGACGGTTGAAACTTCGCCATTGGCATCGGTTTTTGTATAGAACGTTGTGTATCCGTAGTGCGAAGTCGTAAAATCGGGGGCATAGCTGAATGAGATTGATGGCTTGAACAGATGTCTCACCATCTGAACCTTATCGCCGAAGATAGATGGTATTGGTTGGTAGAAACCATATAGTGTTGTGTTTGCCGATACAGAGGCACTCCAATCGTAGAGGTTGTAGAATCCGTAAACTGTGTCCTGAACTTCGCGTTGTTTCTCAGCATCCCATGATTTGTTGACTTTGCGACTATACATGATGTCGCGGAAATTGAATGAAGGGGTAATGTTGATGTATTTAAACAACTGAAATGTAGCGTCGATGGGGATGCGATGTTGCATACCGTTGCGCCAATCTTTAATGATGTTTGATTTAAAAAGTTCAGATTCGGTCGTTGTGATACTGTTTGTAAGCGAACCTGTGTACGACATTGAAATTTTTTCGTACCAGCGGTCTTTGCCTGCGGCTTGCTTTCTCTTAAATGGGTAGAATCGGTTGACAGAAACCGACATATCCGGCAAGGTCATGGCAACTGTTGAGTCGCGCATATTCTGCGTTAGGTTAGTCGAAAGCGAGAGGTTTAGTCCTATCTTGGGAAAACTTTTTGAGAAGCTAACCGAACTTGCGCGTGTGCTTTGTGTGTAAGCGACCGGGTCGTAGCGGCTAAGCAGATTGTTGCGTTCATAACTTTGAGAAGCAAAATTTACTCGTGCGGAGAACGACGTGTTTGGTATGGCCTTGCTGTCCATGGAGTGAGTCCATTGAATTTTAAGGCTGGTTTGCTTGGAGTAGTCGGGCATATTCTTTTCGCCTTCAACGGTGTTTAGGTAGCTGATGTAGAAATTGCCGTTGTGGCGGTAGCGCTTGCGGTAGTTTGTTTCTGCACTGAGACCCCAAGATCCTTTTGTGTAGAGCTCTCCCAAAAGGCGTAGGTCCATGTAGTCGTTCATTGCAAAATAGTATCCGCCATCGCGCAAGTAGAAACCGCGGATTGTTTCGTCGCCAATAGTGGGCATGAGGAATCCCGAAGAATACTTCTTGTTAAAGGGGAAGAAGCCATAGGGGATGGCGAGCGGAAGGGGTACGTCCTCAACTACCAAGTGGGACGGACCGAAGACGACATCCTTGCCAGGACGGACTTTGGCGCGCGACATCGCAAGGTAGAAGTGGGGGTGTTCGGCATCACAAGTGGTGTACTTTGCGTCTTCCAGATAGACAATACCTTCGTCTGTGCGTTTGGATTTGCTACTTTGCATGTAGCCGTTGCCCTGTTCGGTATAAGTATTCTGGATGAATCCTTTTTTGGTTTTGAAATTAAAACTCATCGAGTGGCTGTCATACTGTTCGGACCCTTGTTTGAAGAGTGGCTTTTCAAGCATAACGCCAGCGGTATCCACCTTTCCGTCTGCTTTCACCATGCTACTATCCATGTTCATGGTGATTTTAGCAGCAGTAAGTTCCATATTTTGATAATCTACCTTAGCGTTGCCAAATAAATATGCCAATCCTATCTTCGCATCGTAAACCATTGAGTCTTTCGCCACAAATGTAATGGGGGCGTCGATGCCGGCTTCGCGTTTCTTTGCGGATGTAGAGTCTGAAGCGATGGAATCGGTTTGAAGGCTGTCTGTAGATTGCGTTTCAGCTTTCAATGTATCAGCAACAAAAGCCTCGATGGCGTTAAGGTTTAACGTCATCGAAGCTTTAATAAATTCACTTGTAGATATATGATTGCTCGCCTTGCTAATAAGGCTTATACAGCAGAGGAACAGGGTTATTATTGTGGTTTTCAAGTGTATCTCCAATTTGTCAAAAAACTTCTGCAAATTTACATAATTATTTGCACTGAGCACCGCAATTTATAGTAAACTTTTCGGAAATTTATGGAATACAATTTCTAAAGTTTGTAAAAGTTTTTGTTTTAGTAGAAGCTAATTGGGGAATCTGTTTAAGATTTCCACAATCTTTCTAGCTTCTTCAATGCTTAATACTGGGCTTATTGGCAAACTAAGTTCCTCTTTGTGAAAACTTTCTGTTACGGGTAACGATATATGTTTGAAATGTGCGTAACACGCTTGTTTATGGGGCGGAATTGGGTAATGAATGCCTGTTTCAATTTCGTTTTGCTGTAAATATTTTTGAAGTGTAGTTCTATCCTTGCATAAGACAGGAAACAGATGGTACACATGTTCGTGTTGATGGTCAGGGGGAAGCGGGATTCTAATATGAGGATTGTTGATGTTTTGTCTGTAATAATTTGCAATATGGCGCCGAGCGTTGTTATCTTTGTCGAGATATTTGAGTTTTACGCTGAGCACTGCTGCTTGAATTTCATCTAATCGTGAATTCCTTCCCTGGAAGTCGCAAAAATATTTTTTGCTTTGTCCGTAGTTAGCTATTTGACGAATGGTTTGAGCTAAAATGTTGTCATTGGTCGTTATGGCTCCTCCATCGCCAAGTGCTCCCAGGTTTTTGCCTGGGTAAAAACTATGGGCAGCAGCGTAGCCTAAACTACCGGTGCGTTGTTCTTTGAAATAACATCCATGTGCTTGAGCATTGTCCTCGATTAGCAGGAGATTGTGGCGTTCGCAGATGTTATGTATTTGTTCGGAGTAAGCACACTGACCATAGAGGTGAACTAAAACCAAAGCTCGTGTTTTCTTGGTAATGGCTTGTTCTAACAAGTTTTCATTGAGTTGACCGTTTTCGGGTTTTGCGTCAATCAAAACGGGGTGTAGTCCGTTTTCGGTGATGGCTAAGATTGTAGCGATAAAAGTGTTGGCTGAAACGAGAATTTCGTCTCCTTTGCTGAGTGTGCCTATTTCAATGGCTGCATTAATGATGAGTGATAAAGCTTCCAATCCTGTGCCGCATCCGATGCAGTGGCGTGTGCCGATGTATGTGGCGAACGCTTGTTCGAATGATGCGACTTCTTTTCCTTGTATGTACCAACCACTGTCTGCTACGCGGTTCAATGCTTCTTGGATTTCGCTTTGGTATGTATGGTTGATTTTTTGAATATCAAGAAATTTTATCATAGTCAGATTGTGAGGTTGAAGTTCGTACAAGGGTTTTACTTATATTCTTCGGCCAACGCGTCGTAATCATCGTCGTCAAGCTCATCTTCGTCAAGGTCGAGACCCCAGAAAAGGGGGACGTTTTCTTCGGCAGAGAAGTCGTCGAGCGCTCTGCGTTCTTTCTTTGTTGGGCGCCCAGTTCCTCGTGCGCGGTCGATGAAGCCTGAAATCTTACTCATTTCGAGTAGTTCGTATTGCTCGGGACTTGTGATGTTTTCGAGAATATCGGGTAAGAGTTTTGCGCCAACTCTTTTTTCAATGGCTTGCTTTACAAGGAAAGTGTAAGTGATGGGCGCTTTCTTTACGCCTATCTTGTCGCCTGCTTTGACTGTGCGCGACGGTTTGACTTGTGCTCCATTGATGGTGATGCGTCCATTCTTGCAGGCGTCGGCTGCGAGCGTGCGTGTTTTGTAAATGCGTGCTGCCCAAAGCCACTTATCGATTCGTGCTTCCATAAAAGGGAGTGGTGAAATTATTTTTTGTTGAAGTTGCACATCGCGTGCTGAATACCCTGGAGGGCATAATCTTTAATCATGTCGGCTGCCACTTGCAAGCGCTCGTCCATCTTGGCGAGGTCCTCGGCGCCAAATTCTCCCAAAACGAAGTCAACTTGTCCGCCCTTGGGGAAGTCGTTGCCGATGCCGAAGCGCAGACGTGCATAGTTTTGTGTGCCCATAACCGAGGTGATGTGGCGCAAACCATTATGTCCGGCTTCCGAACCATTGGGCTTCATGCGGAGTTGTCCGAAGGGGAGGGCTAAGTCATCGACAACAACCAGAACGTGGTCGAGGGGAATTTTCTTTTCGTTCATCCAATAACGTACGGCGTTTCCCGAAAGATTCATGTATGTCGAGGGCTTAAGTAGTGTGAGCAGGCGATTCTTGACGCGAATGGTTGTGACAAAGCCGTAGCGCTTGTCTTCCCATGTGGCATTCGCGTCCTTGGCTAACTTATCGACTACGCGAAAGCCGATGTTGTGGCGGGTGTTGGCGTATTCGTCGCCAATATTTCCTAATCCGACGATGAGGTGGTGCATATTCTTATTCTTAGAATTGAGGTTGTTGGGCGATTTTGTAGTGTTTCAATACTTTGTGTTAAATGTCTTGGCAAAGATAAGCATTTTTTCGTAAAATGAAAAGTGCCAATGTGCTAATACGTTGACCCATGAGGGAACAAGGCGTGTAGCACATTGACACTCTAAATATGTTAGCGTAACTGCTTATTACTTCTTTGCAGCGGCAGCTGCAGCGGCAGCAGCACCCATTGCAGCACGAGTCATCTTAACTGTTACAACAACAACTTCCTTGGGAGTAACGAGTTCGAGACCTTCGAATGAGAGTTCGCCAGCCTTGATTGACTTACCGAGCTGGAGGTTAGTTACGTCGATAGTGAGCTTTTCGGGGATGTTAGCGTATGTAGCCTTCACCTTGAGCTTACGTACCATAGAAACGAGCTTACCACCGGCGCGTACACCTTCAGCAAGACCCTGAGGAGCGATGGGCACAGCCATAACGATGGGCTTTTCGGGTGTTACTTCGTAGAAGTCAACGTGGAGCACGTTGTCCTTTACGGGGTGGCACTGTACTTCCTTGATAATAGCTGTCTTGTTTTCACCATCGAGGTTGATGTTTACAAGGTAGATGTTGGGAGAGTAGTAAACCTTGTTGATTTCCTTTTCTGAAACTACGAAGTGAGTAGCTACGGGAAGACCGTTTTCGCCACGCTTTTCGCCATACAAGCAGCAAGGAACCATGCCTTCTGCACGAACTGTCTTAGATGCCTTCTTACCGATGGCATTACGGAGTGAACCGTTGATTGAAATTTCTTTCATGTTAATAAAATTTTGTGTTACTCTAAATTAAGTAAATGTTTGCTTAATTCGCCATCACACATACCCATAAAGGATGCTGTTTAGACAAATCGGGTGCAAAATTACAAATTTTAATTGGAAAGAGGAAACTATTTGTTTATTTTTTTATTATAATAGTGATTTTTTTAGAAACAATAAACATCTTGATACCATTTCTTCCATTCCTTCAAATTGCTGTGGCTTTCAGTTACAGCGTTAAGAACATCATAATTCGTAAACGAAGTAAACATCTGGTCGTTGCAGATCAGGCTCTTGTATTGGTTAATTGTATGCGTAAGCATTGAATTTTGAGCATGATGACAAACTGAAAATGTAACCGTATGATATTTGCCCGTCTCTTCTAAAGCAAAGGCAAGCATTTGATTGCGCCATAGTTGGTTCATGCCTAATTTAAATGGGCAACCTTTAATAGCTAATAAACTCCCGTTAAACTTGCCAATTCGATGTTTGAGTAAATCCCAATACTTGTATTTAATGTGATGGTAGTGACAAATTTCAGGGTTAGTAGATATATCGGCAAAATTGCATTCCTCACAATGATTCTTCTGTTTGTTCGCTTTACTGTTATATCCCCCACAGATGGTGAATTCTTCTTCGCTGAGTTTATGCTCAATAAGCCAAAGGCACAATTTCCCATTGGTATCGCGATACGCAATAGCCACATCAGCATCAGTTCCGGCTTGCGAAGTGTGGTCATTTAACAAACCTTTGCCCTTTTGAATGTCTTGTCCCCAATACTCAAAGCAAAAACCGTTGAATAATTGATCCTTAGCTAATTCCTTAAACCCAACGGGGCACCCAGGGATTTTGGGAAGTATAGAATCAACATTGTTGGATAATAAAAGGGGCATGAATAAATTGATACATGCAGTTTGTGAACTTACAGCATGGTGAGCGTATATATGAGGTTTGTAAGCAAATTCCCCCACTTGCATTTCCTGTAATATGGGGATAATGGGTTTGTAAATCATTAAGGGTACTGATGATACCTTTGGTAAAATTGCATCATACTTATGCCCTCTACGTACTCCTCTTTCCTCAGTAATATTTTTACGTTTCCAGTCAATGATATGACAATAGATTTTTTCTTGTTCCAATGTGAGGTCGTCGGGGAGGTAATATTCTATTCCGTTAATTATTTTGTTCATATTTTGTATAAAAGAACCACCATGATATAAGAAACTTTGATTCTCTAAAAACAAACTCCGTATTATTTCAAATTAAGTCCGACTTATTTTATTTTAAGTCCGACTTAATTTTGAGAATATCCCTTGTTGTTTTACATTCTGTTCTTTTGTTGTTCGCCAGCTCCAGTTCCTTTGTACTTACTCTTGGCGCTGTTAAACTTGTAGCGCAGGGTAAATACAACTTCTCGCGAACCAAAGATGTTTTTCTGCTTTATCATGTAGTCACCGCTCCACATTCTTACGCGGTCGCCTCTATCTTTGAAAAGGTCGGTGCCTTTAAGTTCGAGACTTAGGGCCTCGTTCAGGAATGTCTTTCGGATGGCAACGTCTAACACGTGGGTAGGTTTGTCTAATTGGTAGATGCGTTGGTTGCCCTTTCCCGTAAATGTATAATCTACCTCCGCCGTAAAATTCTTCGGGAGTTTGAGCGTATTTCCCCATGAAAATACGGGGATAGGGCGATTCATACTTTGGCGTTTCCCATTAAAATCACCCTTAAACCATTGCTTAAATAATGCTCCAGTGAGGCGAGGATACCAAATTCCGATTGTGGGCGTTGCCGTGAGCGACACGGTAAGTTCGGGGATGTTGCGATTGAAATTTTCATAGTGGAGCATGATGCAATTCTCGGTAGTTTCGGATTGCTTTCCCCAATGCAGAATCGGTCTTTCGGTGAGTTTGTAATTAGCAGCAAATTGAAAATACTTCCATACGGCAGCCAACGAAGCATTGTGTTGCAATTCGGGTTTCAAATAGGGGTTCCCCTTGGTGTAACTATACCGGTCGATATACATGCTCGCATTGCTGAGTTGATTATAGGAAGGTCGGCTTGTCTTTGCGGTATAGCCCAGTTGTAGTTGCACTTCTCCCAAAGCGCCACTCAGCGAAACAGAAGGAAAGAAATTGCCAAACTCGCGACTTTGATCGTGTTGCTTGATGCGATTTTCAAAATAGTTAAAGGCTAAATATTCGTAGCGCATTCCGAGAACGAGATAGAAAGGTTTAATCGGGTAGGTGAAATCCATAAAAATATCGGCGCTGTTCTCGCGAATGTTCGTAAATGAGTTAGGACCTTGCGCGTTCTGATTCCAATATTCATCGCTTCGGTCGGTGTAAGCATATTCTGCGCCACCAGAAAGTTGACCGCCTAAGAAGGGGTGAGAGAGCACTAATTTTGAGGCATAAAGTCGGTTGTGTTCCTTGCTTCGAGTGGTTACAATTCGGTCAACTTGCAACTGACTTTTTTCGTTATATACCATGCCCTCTTCAAAACGACTATCGAGTAAGTCGGCATTAAAGTCTATATTGAGTTTCCCAAACGTACCATTATAATAGGCATTCACTTGATGAATGGGGAGTTTTTTCAGTCCGCCTTTAGATAAAGTGTGGGTAAAGTCATCAATAACTCCGCCCACCTTTGCCGTCACCCGACTGTCATTGAACGTTTCCCCTTTTAGTGTGAATTTGGGGCGGTATTGAATGCCGAAGGAGTGCTTCTCGTTGAGTTGGTAGTTGACTCCAAGTGTGGTGTAAAGGCTTTGGGTGTTGTTGGTGAAGTTTGCCTTTTGTTGCAAGAACAAGGGCTTTTCGGAATAGAGGTATTGCTCTATTTCTGTGTCCTGAAAACCCTCTGTTTGCGCGAAATCAACAGACGCAAAAACGTCAAGATTGTTATGGCGATAGTTCATGTTGAGCGTTTCTCTCAAATCGGTGTCTTCACATTGGTACCAACTTGAACGCAGGTTGAAACTCAAACCATCACCTTGGCGCTTCACCGTCTTAATTCGGATTACGGCATTGACCGATGCGTCATAGCGCGCCCCAGGATTGGTGACCACATCCACGCTTTTAATGTCCTTTGAAGTAAGCGCCTCCAATTCAGCGTTGTCTCTTACCAAACGACCATTGATGTAGATTTGAGGAGTTCCTTTACCTAAAACTTCCAATCCATCCCCCTTTTGCGTCACACCAGGCAACTTCTTCAATACATCATTTGCAGAACCTGCATCGGCGAGAACGCTATTTTCCACTTGTGTCACAAAGGCATCACCTTGTAACTTGGTCTTCGGAAGAACAGCTTTAATGACCACCTCGCCTAATGTAGTCGAATCTGATGGCATTACAATGGTTCCATCATTTGATAGTGGAAGACTCATCATTCGAGTCGTAAAACCAATGTATGAAACCTTGATAACGGCCATTTCTGGAGTTTGTTTCAGCAAAAACTTGCCACAAGAATCGCTCATAACGCCCGTTATGAAAATTGAGTCATTCGTAAGGGCTATGATGTTGGCATAGGAAAGTGGTTCGTTTTGTTCATTCACTACAGTTCCTTTAATCTCTTGAGCAGAAAGATAATTAGGAATTGCGGTTAGGGTTATGCAAATGAACAACTTAAGGAATAAATTTTGCATAATGAATGCGAGAAACTAAAAATAATCAAACGGTTATCCCAGTAACTCTTCACCACGAATGCCGAGGGCACTCATGAGGGAATAACCAAGGAGTTCTTGCATGTAGCCACGTTCTTGGGTGGGTTGCATAGTGAAGAGGACAATGTCTTTGCCTTCAGCCTTGAGAGCAGTTTGACGTACGCGGTCGCCATATTCATCTAAGGCAGGAACGAGCAGAATGCGCTTCACGTCCTTTGCTTCAAGCATGGCGTCAAAGGATTGCATGTAGAAGTCCGCCATAGTTACGACGTCTTCAACGGGGTAACTGGCGAGGGTAAATTCGGCAAGGTGGTCCTTGAATGCTTGTCCGTTCAGCTCTTTTGCGAAAACCGAAGGTGTCATGTTCGTCATCCTTTCCTTTGCTTTACTATGAAGAAAGATGACCTGCACTTCGTTTTCCCCCGTGCGTATGCCACCATCAAGGGCAATACAATCGAGCCAATGACAAAGGTCGGCTTGTGGAATTTGTCGACCTAACATGCGCTCGAAGTTGACGATGAGGTTAAAGCAAACGCTATCTAAATGGTCGGCATCAATGAGCACGACCGTTTCTTTCCATTCAGACATAGTTTAATATATAAATATGAAAAGCGGACAGATAAGGTTTCAAACCGTCTGTCCGCTTGTATGTGAATTTGTGAATTATGCTTCAGCAGTTTCTTCTGCGTCAACAAATTCTGTATAACCATTTGTAATTAAGATGTTGTACCACTGCACCAACTTGCGGATATCGCTCATGTGTACGCGGTCGGCATCGTAGTTGGGTACTACGGCGCTCATGAATTCTGTGAGCTGTTCGTTGGTAGCTTCCTTGTGTGTGAAGCTTGTGGGCTGCGCATTGGTGTACTGTTTGCAGCTTTCGAAGATTTCCATCAAGGGTTTGTCGTCTTCGAGGGTGTACATTGAGATGTCGTTGAGAGCAGTTACGCGGTCGCGCGCACTGGCTGTTGAGCGCTTCTTCTGTGCATCGATTGTTTCAACGATGAGGTTTTGGTTTCCCTGTGCTACTAAACGAAACAAGCCGGGCTTGCCAGCTATTGAGAGAACGATTTCTTTCATAATTTATTATAAGATGAGTAGTATGATTTTCAAAATGATGCGCAAAGTTAATGTTTTTTGATTAAAAATAGCGGTTTTTGTGGCTCAAAAATGTGAGTATCTCGGCTTATTGTGTGGTGTGGTGGTGGTATAGGCGCATTTGTTGTTTGAAATTGTGATTGTA
>JAFOWI010000132.1 GCA_017425985.1 Bacteroidaceae bacterium
GCCATCGTTTCGAGCTCAGTCTGCGCTGTCTTAAACTCGGGAGTAGCCTGTACGAGTGAAAAATAGTCAACCTGAGCAAACTTCTGTGCACAAAGTGCGAGTGGAGCTGCAAGAAGCAGCATCAAAAAGATTTTTTTCATTGTTAAGTTTTTGTATAAGTTAATTTAATTTTGAATTTACTGCTGATAAAACCGCTTAGCGCGCATAGCCCATCTTTGCGAGCACGTCAACACTGATGTCGATCGTGGGCGAAGCATAGATGATACCGTTGTCGGCAGCACGGTCGAGCACGAGCTGAAAACCTTTCTGCTGCGCAACAGCCTTGACCGCATTGTAGATTTCTTCCTGGATGGGTTCGATCAAGGAAACACGCTTCTTATAGAGCTCGCCCTCGGGGCCGAAATACTTGCGGCGCAACTCCGAAGCTTCTTTTTCCTTGGCAATGATAGCTTCCTCGCGTTCCTTCTTCTGTTGTTCAGAGAGGAAGATGAGCTCGTTCTGGTAGTTTTTGTAGAGACTTTTTGCCGCATTGTCGAGCGCTTCGACTTCAGCCTGCCAACGCTTGGAAATCTGGTTGAGCTGCTCGTTGGCGCGCTCGTAGTCGGGAATGTTGGTCATGATGTATTCCATGTCAATCAACGCATACTTCTGCGCTGAAACTCCGCCAACAAAAAGTATGACTGCAAAAAGCGAAAAAAGAATTCTTTTCATAATCATCAAGTTTTTTAATGAACGTAGGCGCTGCTACGAAAAATGTTTTTTAGAATTCCTGGCCGATAATGAAGTGGAACTGCGAACCACCGATTTTCTGGCCTAAGCTATTGTTCTTCTGGAAGCCATAAGCCCAGTCGATACCCATCAAACCAATCATCGGCAGCAAAATACGCACACCGAAACCTGCCGAACGCTTGAGGTCGAAGGGATTGAACTTATTGACATCCGACCATGCATTACCGCCTTCAATGAAAGCAAGCGCAAAGATAGATGTGCTCGTTTCGAGCATCAAGGGATAGCGAAGTTCGAGCGTCATGCGGCTGTAGGCATAAGCATTGTTGCCATCAGCACCGCCGAGCGAACCATTGTCATAGCCGCGAAGCCCAATCGTCTCTGTGGCATAACCTGTAGAGTAGCCCGACATGCCGTCGCCCCCAACATAATAAGTTTCGAAAGGAGACTTCAGATAGCGATTGTACGAACCCAACACGCCCATCTCAAACCTTGTCATCAACACGGGGCACTTCATCTTCGAAGTAAGCGCTGTAAATGTGCGGAACTTCAGCTTCCACTTGTGGTACTCAATCCAGCGATATTTTTCCTGCGCTTCCTTCTGATAGTTGCTGCTCTGATAATTTGTGGCAAGGTTCTTATAGTCCTTCTTTTCCCACAAAGAATAGGGCGGCGTAAAAGTTGCGCTCAGCGTAAACTCAGAACCCTGACGGGGGAAGAATGTATTGTCTGTCGAAAAGCGGTTGAGCGTAAAGGTGGTGTTGATGTTATTACAGTTTCCGTCCGTAATGAGGAAGTACTGCCATGATTTAAGCATGTAGCGCGTATATGAAAGTTCCGCCATGAAGGTGAAGTAGTCGTCGGGCCAACGCAAGCGCTTACCAAATCCGATCGACGCACCAAACATCTTTACATACTTATCAGGGTCGTAATAGTTTGAGTAATTATAGTAACTACTGTTCGAGCCATAGCCGTAGAGGTAGTTGTAATAGTTGTTATAATAACTTGAACTATAATAGTTAGAATTCACGTCGCTCTGCTTTGAATAAAATAGCGACACGGAGAACTGATTAGGACGCTTTCCTCCAAACCATGGGTCGAGGAATGAGAGTGAGTAGCTCTGATAATACGAACCATTTGTCTGACCACTGATTTGCAATGTCTGACCATCGCCCTGTGGGAAGAAGCCTCCTCGCTTGTAACCCTTTCCAAAAAGATTTTGAATAGAGAAGTTCGTGAATTTCAAGCCTATACGGCCCACGATACCCGTTTGTCCCCATCCGCCGGAAAGTTCTACCTGGTCGCCACCCTTAGTGACCAGTGGCCAGTTGATATCTACCGTACCCGTTTCGCGGTCGGGATTGATATTCTTAAAGAGTTCAGACTGCAACACTTCGGAGTCGAACTGATTCATCGCCGAAAGTTCGCGCAACGAACGCTTAATAGCCTCCATTGAGAAGAGGTCGCCGGGCTTTGTGCGGAGTTCGCGGCGAATAACGTTTTCGTAAACGCGGTCGTTTCCGGTAATCGTAATTCGATTGAGCGTAGCCTGTCGGCCTTCGGAAACACGCATCTCCAAATCTACGGAGTCGCCAACAATATTGATTTCCACGGGGTCAACACCTGCAAATACGTAGCCATTATCGTAGTACATATTGCCGATAGCGTCTTCATCGACCTGCAAACGATTCTGCAACAACTCCTGATTGTAAACATCGCCCTTGTTCATCTTAAGCACGGACTGCAATCTGTCGGAGTCGTAAACCGTATTACCCACCCAGTGAATATTACGAACGTAGTACTTGCTACCCTCATAGAGATTGAGGTAAACATTTACGTGTGATTCGTCAACCGCCACGACACTATCCGAAAGAATCATGGCATCGCGATAGCCCCATGAATTCAATTTATCGATAACGAGACCCTTGTCCTCCTCATACTTCTCGGGCAAAAATCTTTTTGACTTAAAGAGGTTGCGGAATGAGTTTTCCTTGGTTTTCTCCATAGCACGCTTTAACTTTGAAGCGTGTTTTTCGTCAACGCCGGTAATATAAATCTTGCGCACCTTGATGCGACTCTGCTTATTAATGTCGATATCGACGAGCACCTTGTTTGTGCCTGTCACATCGTCGCGCTGCTTAATATCAACCTCCGCATTCTTGAAACCTTTCTCTTCAAAGTAGCGTTTGATGATAATCTTAGCCTTGTTCACCATGTTTGGCGTGATTTGAGAGCCCACCTGCAATCCCAGTCGCTGCTCCAAATCTTCGCGTTCCGACTTTTTCACACCCGAATACGAAATGCTTGAAATGCGTGGTTGGGGCGTCAGGAAAATTTGCAGATAAATCTTGTTTCCAACAATACTGTCGGCCTCAAGTCGGACGTTTGAAAAATAGCCCTGTCGCCAATAACGATTGATGACCTCAGTCGTTTCCATCGAAGGGACCTTTATCGTCTGGCCAATGGTCAACTCAGAAATGCTCAACAACAAGTCCTGGTCGAATTCAGGCATACCCGAAACGACCAAACCGCCCAAAGTATAGGTGGCATGGTTTTCTGAATAAACTATGTTTGGCTTTACCGTTACAATTTCTTGGGCAGCAAGCAGGTAGCTCACTGTCGAAAAGAGAATGGTTAATATGATTTTATGAAAATTCATAGTCATTATTAGAGGTTGCACTACTGCGTTACTTGCTCACTGGTCTTACCGAAACGACGTTCCTTGCGGTTGAAATAATCGATAGCTAACTGCAAGTCAGCCTCGTGGAAGTCGGGCCAATATGTGTCGCAGAAATAAAATTCGGTGTAGGCACACTGCCAAAGCAAATAGTTGCTCAAACGACATTCGCCACCTGTGCGGACAAGCAAGTCGGGGTCGGGCATAAAGTTGGTCACCATGCGCTGAGAAATGAGTTCCTCGCTGATATCGCCGACATTTAAGTTTCCGAGTTTCACGTCGTTCGCAATATCCTGCACGGCGCGCGTGATTTCCCAACGCGAAGAATAACTCAGCGCGATGACTACGGTCATACCTGTATTGCCCGCAGTACGACGTTCGAGCGCCAACACACCTTCGCGCACGTGGTCGGGCAGGCGGTCGAGGTCGCCAATCAAACGCATGCGCACGTTGTTCTTCATAAAGATTTCTTCCTCCATAGCTGAAAGCACGAGCGACATCAGGGCAGCAACCTCTTCAGCAGGTCGATTCCAGTTTTCTGTCGAGAAAGTGTAAAGCGTGAGATACTTTACACCCATGCGCGTACAAGCGCTGGTAATTTCGCGAACTGTTTCGACGCCTTGTTGATGTCCCATCGAACGATTAAGACCGCGAGCCTTTGCCCAACGACCGTTGCCATCCATAATAATGGCTATATGTTGAGGAATTACAGACATATTCTTATTTTATTTTTATATTGAGTCCTGAATATTTAAATCCTAAATCGGCCATACCCGATTCGAGCCATCGCAATTGCTCGTCCTCGGAGGTAGGCCTACGCTGCTTCTGAAACAGCTAATATTTGTTGCACGTCGGACACTTAGGGTTTAAGTCGTAAGTAAGTGTGAGCAACAACTGACTATAATGGTCCTTGTTCTTAAAACCCGAAGACTTAATCTTCATAGGTGCGTCCAGGCCTTCGAGCACGTCACTCGTGGTAAAATGAATGCGCCAGTCGAGTCCAAGATTCCAACGACGCGCAAGTTTATACTTGACTCCCAGTCCCAAAGGAACGTTGAACGCCCCGCGCTGCGAGATGCCGCTATAAGTAGCTCCGAGTCCCATCTGCAAATACGGAACAATGCGCGAATATCCCATGTAAGTAGGCAAAAATCCGTAAGGCAAAAAATGGAGTTCGTACATCACCGAGAGGTCGAACACGCTGCCATCGTAAGCAAAATTCATCGTTTGCGGCGTAGCTCCGTTCGTAGCTGCTGGATAAAACTGCTTGACGCCGGCAACATCGCCCTTCGACTGCATAAAGCCGAGCGACGTTTTAACAGCCATGCGCGGATTGAGCGGAAAACGCGCGATAAGAGTAGCTGCCACCGAACTATTGCCCATCAACTGCGCATTACAATCGTTCAGCATACTCCCTACTCCAACTCCGCCACCCAATTCCAGGCGATACACCGCATCGTCATCGTCTTGAGCAAAACTTTGCTGAAAGCTACTCAAGACCCAAACTGCAAATATAAGAACCCAGCGATATTGCATGGTTTTCCTTAAAATATAATATTGAGGTTTATGAAGAGAAATATGCCGCAAACGTGGGCACTACTTAAAAACGTTCTGCTCTGTAGCCCATCCTAATCGTTTGAATCGACCACGTAGCAACATACCTTCGGACGTAACGACCCACACCCAATGTTCAGCATCAATCACTGCGATGCCCTCGCCATAAACGTTTGTCAAAGCAGGGATATGCTGTTTTTTCCATGTACGGCCTTCATCGTGGCTGCAATAGAACAGCATTTCGCCACTTTCATTGTGGCCAACCTGAAGCAACACGCCGTCGTAGCTAAACAATTGTCGCATCGTCAACGTAGGACATGGGTGGGGATTTTTATAACTATTGGGATAATAAATCCAATCATAGGCAGCATCTCCGGTTAAATCCACATTATGCTTCCACACCACCGGCTCTGCATTACCATCGCCTACTGCATAGACATCGACATAAGAAGAATTCGACTTTGCCGTCAACGCCGCCATCGCTACATTTGACGTAGGCAAGAACTGACGCTCATCAACAGATTCGAGCACCCAGGTAATGCCATCGACTGACTTATAAAATCCGCCCTGAGCGGTAGCAACCATAAAATCTGCCACCTTTGCAAGCGCCAACACGTCGGCAGGCGCTCCTGCGACAGCTGTCCATGCAACTCCGTCGGCCGACGCTACAACTTCTCCATTGCTCACAGCATAGAATTGCTCTTCAAAGACAACGGGCGAAGCGATAGGAGCACTGAGCGCTGTCTCTGTCCAACCGGCAACATCCGTTTTAGCTGCGCGAAGCAACACTGGTAAGCCTTGCTTGTTGGCATACACCATCAATTCGTCGCCATGAACAAGCGCACCCGAGAACGACGCACCGCGCAATGATTCCACACCACTGCAAACGCGGTTCCACACAAAGGAATCGCCATCTTCCTGATGTACACGCACCTCCATATTGTACTTACGGCTTGAAATTCCATCATAAGCATAGACTGTCACCAGTCGAGGCGTGCGAAAATCTGTAGAATCCGAAGGTATGAAGAGGGTGTCGCCTTCTTGGCTAAGCGTACGAATTGCAAGCGTACCCGAAGAAGACAATGTCAGGAACGAAACCTTTGAAACGTCTGTTCCATAAGGCAAAGAGTCCACATTAAAAATTCTTCCGGCATAGTGGTCGATTGTCATCGGATAATTAGCGCCTATAACGTTCACAACGATTGCACTATCCGAACCGTCTGAAGCCTTAATATGATGAACACAAGGGATACTTCCCATGACAACGTTTGAAACAACGCATGCCGACCTTGACACATCGAAAGTAGTTACAGGATCTTTATCGCAAGCCACAAATCCTGACAAGCACATCAAACCAATCAGCCAGTATGTAAAAATTTTCTTCATTATAAGCAAATATTATGTCCGCCACACCGATTCAAAAATTTAGAAACGTGCGTGCACGATTTTTCAAGGTGCAAAAATACGCACATTTTTTTCAATACCGAAGAAAGATACTGTTTTTTAGCAAATATTAACCTTTCATGGAAGCCAACACACCTCCTTTTTTACGTACAAAATAGCAAAACTCTCAATATTCACTCAGTTTTCGAGTATGCACAAAGCTGCTTTGTCACGATTTCATCTCAGGTAATCCATTGTATTTCGGACATTTTATAAAAAAAGTTTAAATATTTATTGCCCATACTTGATTTAGGAACGCAAAATATTCGTATTTTTGCGATAAAATCAACGAATGACGAGCGCAGCTGCCGAAAATTCTGTAAAACGCGCAATTTACCAAGCGCATCGACAGACCGATTTACCACGAAATGAGCGCTTCACCGTTGACACTACAAAGCTAAATTTTTACACTTATATCTAATAACTTCTACTATCATGCTGGACAACGACAAAACATTGTTAGCTCAAAAAGGCATTTCTGAAGAAAAGCTCAACGAGCAGTTAAAGCAATTCGAAACAGGTTTTCCATTCCTTCAATTAAGCGCAGCAGCAAGCATCGAAAAAGGCATTGTTGCGCCCTCGGCTGAAGAGCAGACTGCTTTGCTCAAAGCTTGGGACAAGTACGTTGAAGAAAACCACGACGTTGTGAAATTCGTTCCCGCATCGGGAGCCGCAAGCCGTATGTTCAAGGACATCTTTGCCTTCGTTGATGCTGACTACGACACACCTCAGACCGACTTTGAGAAAAAATTCTTTGCTCAAATCCAGACAGCGGCATTCTACGCAGACCTCAACGAAGCCTGCCTGAAGCTCTATGCCAAGGACATTCAAGCCTTGCTTGCTGAAGGTCAATACAAGTCTGTAGCCAAAGCAATGCTCGACGGTGCAGGCCTCAACTACGGTAAACTCCCTAAGGGTTTGCTGAAATTCCACACATACCCGGAAGGCGCACGCACTCCGCTCGAAGAACACCTCGTCGAAGGTGCCCTCTACGCTAAAGGCAGCAACGGAAAGGTAAAGGTGCACTTCACCGTTTCGCCCGAACACCGCGCACTTTTCGAAGCGCTCGTCAGCAAGACTCAAGCAACCTACGAACAAGCTTTCGACGCTTCGCTCGACATTTCATTCTCAGAACAAAAGCCAAGCACCGACACCGTTGCAGCTAATGCCGACAATACTCCCTTCCGCAACGCCGACGGCTCGTTGCTCTTCCGTCCTGGTGGCCACGGAGCGCTCATCGAAAACCTCAACGACATTGATGCCGACATCGTGTTCATCAAGAATATCGACAACGTCGTGCCCGACCGCTTGAAAGCCGACACCGTCACTTACAAAAAGCTCATCGCGGGCCTCTTGGTAGAACTCCAAAGCCAGGCATTCGCATATCTGAAGAAGTTAGACAGCGGTAAGTATAGCATGGACGACCTTCGCGAAATGTTGCAATTCGTTCAGAAGCGCCTCTTCTGCAAGAATCCCGAAACCAAAGTTCTTGAAGACACCGAACTGGCTATCTATCTGCGCCAGAAGCTCAACCGCCCCATGCGCATCTGCGGAATGGTGCGCAATGTAGGCGAACCTGGCGGCGGTCCGTTCCTCGCTTACAACCCCGACGGAACAATTTCGCTCCAAATCCTCGAAAGCTCTCAGATCGACACGAGCGACCCCGAAAAGAAGGCCATGTTTGAAAAAGGCACCCACTTCAACCCCGTGGACCTCGTTTGTGCCATCAAGAACTACAAGGGTGAAAAGTTCGACCTCCCCGCTTTTGTTGACAAAGCCACAGGTTTCATCTCGCACAAGAGCAAAGACGGCAAGGAACTCAAAGCTTTGGAACTCCCCGGCCTTTGGAATGGCGCGATGAGCGATTGGTCAACAGTCTTTGTTGAAGTTCCGCTCTCAACTTTCAACCCTGTAAAGACGGTCAACGACCTTTACCGCGAACAACATCAGTAATCCGCAAGTACATCAACAGCCACTTTGCTGTTGCGACAACGATAGCTGCTATTATATATAATGAGTGGACGCCCCACGGCATGCCGCAATAAAATTAATAGCGCATCGCTCCATCCACAAGCGAGTTGGGTTAGAACAGGCCTGCGCCACCCTCTAACTCAACTCGCTTACATCAATCATTCGCCCGCCAAGAATGCCCAACAAAGTTTCAAACAAAAAAATATTAGCCACCTTCGCACGCCTCGCCCTCACAAATTTAGGAAATGGCTACATGATGATTGCTCCGCTTCGAAAAAATGTTGTGGAGCAAAAACATTGGCTCACGGAGGAACGATTTTCCCACCTCGTAGCCAAAGCCCAGCTCATTCCGGGCGCATTTAGCTTCAACCTCAGTGCCATCATCGGGCGCGAACTGGCAGGAAGCAAAGGCGCAGCGTGTGCCATAGCAGGCACAGGTGTGCCCATCTTGCTACTATTCAGCCTGCTCGTAGCCGTATTTTCGCCCATGCGCCACTGGTCGCTCATTGCGTCGGCACTCAACGGCATGCGCCCGGCCATCATCGGCTTGTTGGCAGCAACAGCCTTCCGCGTGGGCAGACAATCATTGACATCTCCAGCCCAATGGCTCTACCCCATATCAATAGCGCTCATCATTGGCTACGGACATTTGGCTCCACTTTACGTCGTAGCCCTGACGTTTGGCGCAGGCTTCGTTTACGGTAAATTTGTAAAACCCCAATTATGATTTACGCCATACTCTTTATCAGCTTCATCGGAGTAGGATTCTTCGGATTTGGCGGTCCCGAAGCCATATTGTCCATGCTTGCCCACCTCGCAACAGAGGAGCACAACTGGCTCACGCAAAGCCAATTTGCCGACCTGCTCATCGTCAGCCGCTTTGTCCCCGGCGAAGCCTCGCTCAATGCCGCCACCCTCTCGGGCTATGCGGCATCGCTCAGTGAGTATGGCATGGCCAGCTCCATGGGCGCCTCGCTCGCAGCAATGGTCGGACTTGCCCTGCCCTCCTATGTTTGGGCAGAACTCACCTACCATCTGCGCATCCCCACAACGTGGCACGACGGTCTGACCCACGCCCTCGCTCTGCTCAAGCAAGCCATCCCCGGACTCATCGGCGGAGCTGCAATCATCCTGGCTTCGGCCGACAATATCGGCACGCTACAATCGCCGTGGCACCTGGGCATCAGCCTGTTCATCATGCTGTTCGTCGTCATCGGCAACGTCGTGTTCCGCATCAACGCCGCCGCACTGCTCTTCCTCAGCGCGCTGGCAGGAATCATGCTCTTATAATCACCTATCCTCCACCTTTCTCATGCTCTATCCCGTAGAAGATTTTTTCAGAAACTCCGAACGCTCAAGCTATCAAATATCGCCCGACGGGCTCCACCTCTCATTCATGGCTCCCTACGCCGAGCGCATGAATATCTTTGTGCAACGCATCGGCAGCAACGACGTTGTGCGCATCACCTCGGAAACACACCGCAGCATTGCGGGCTACATGTGGACAACAAACTCGCGCATACTCTTCATGAAAGACAACGCCGGCGATGAGAACTACCAACTGTGGGGCGTAAACATCGATGGCGGAGAAATGGTGGCTTACACCGATTTTCCGGGCGTGCGCACCACCATTATCGACGATCTTGAGGACATCGAAGACGAAATCATCATCGGCATGAACAAACGTTCGGCCGAGGTGTTCGACCCCTATCGCCTCAACCTCAAAACCAAGCAGCTCACGCTCTTAGCCCAAAATCCCGGCAACTGGCAAGGCTACATCACCGACCACGCCGGACGCCTCAGAGCCACAACCGCCATCATCGACGGCGTATATACGCAAATCCTCTACCGCGATAGCGAAGACGAAGACTTTCGCCCCATCATCACCACCGACTTTAAGGAAAGCGTGGACTTCATGGAATTCACGCCCGACAATCTTCACGTTTACGCCGCCACAAATCTGGGGCGCGACAAAACGGTGCTTGTCCGCATGGACCCTGCTACTTGTGAAGAGCTTGAACAACTCTACGAGCACGAGCGCTACGACATTTCCAGCATCTCGTACTCGCGCAAGCGTAAAAAACTCCTTGCCGTTTACTGCCAGGGACATCGCAACCCCATACGCCACTATTTCGACGAAGAGGAAGCCCAATTCAGAGAACTGCTGCGCGGATTTTTCGAAGGCAAGCGCTTTGGCATCATCGATACGGACAAAGACGAGCAAAAATACCTCATCTACGTTGGCGGCGACCGCACTCGCGGATGCTACTACTACTACGAGAAAGGCACACCCGAGCCCATCCTCCTTGCCGAGGTTGCTCCGTGGCTGAAAGAGAAGCACCTCGTTGAGATGCACGACGTGAGCTACACCACTCGCGACGGACTCGAAATCGAAGCCTACCTGTCACTGCCTCACCCCTACGACCTTGCTACGGCAAAGCAACTCCCCGTTATCGTCAACCCACATGGCGGCCCTTGGGCACGCGACACGTGGGGCTACTCCTCCGAAGTTCAATTCTTCTGCAATCGTGGCTACGCCGTGTTCCAGATGAACTTCCGCGGCTCCACAGGTTACGGCCGAAAGTTCCTCGAAGCCAGCTATAAGCAATGGGGACAAGCCATGCAGGACGACATTACCGACGGCGTCGAATGGCTCATCAGCCAGGGCATCGCCGACCCTAAGCGCATCGCCATATATGGCGGCAGCTATGGAGGATATGCCACGCTTGCGGGCCTGTGTTTCACGCCGCATCTCTACGCCTGTGGCATCGACTACGTGGGTGTGTCGAACTTGCTCACCTTCATGAACACCATTCCGCCCTACTGGCGACCACTCCAACAAATGATGTACGAACAAATCGGACATCCCGAACACGACTACGACATGCTCTGCAAATACAGCCCGGCGCTACACAGCGACCAAATCAAGGCGCCCCTCTTCATCGCCCAAGGAGCCAACGACCCACGCGTCAACAAAGCCGAGAGCGACCAAATGGTGCAGGCGCTCACCGACCGCGGCGTAGAAGTGGAATACATGGTGAAATACAACGAGGGCCATGGCTTCAGCAATCAGGAAAACCGCTTCGACTTCTACCGCAAAGTGGAAAAATTCCTCGCCAAGCACCTCGGATAGCCACTTCAATACAACCGCAACAGAGCAACCAACAAACAGAGCACAGCGCCCAACCTCCACACAGGAGCCAAGC
>JAFOWI010000133.1 GCA_017425985.1 Bacteroidaceae bacterium
AAATGCAAATTGTTGCATTTTCGACTCTTGCGACAACTAGGATACCCAGCTTTTGCATGTTGTAAAAAAAGAAGTATTGTAAAAGATTCTACTGATATTCATACCTGTAAAAGATTCTACTGATATCAGTAGAATTTTTTACAGCCCATTTTTCTACAAAAAAATCCTTTATGGTATAATGGTTTTGCCAAACTATATTACCAGAAAGGACGTGAATATTATACCATTATTTTTAACTAATTTCAAATATACAAACTTTGATTTTCTACATCAATTCATTGCTTGATGAAATCCAACCTTCTAAAGATTAATTGAAGCGTATGGACTTTGGGATAATTTCTTCGCGTTATGCGCGTGCCCTGCTTTCTTTTGCAATTGAGAACAAGGAAGCGGAAGTAGTGTATGCTGAGATGCAACAATTGGGACAACTGTTCCTTCAAATGCCCCAACTTCAGCAGACATTGCAGAATCCTGTTGTCTCTAACGAGCAGAAATTGAAACTGCTCATTGCCGCCTCTACCATAAAGGATGCCATTTCGGTGTCAACGAAGCGCTTTGCTCAACTCATCATTGAGAAGCGCCGATGTGACATGATGCAATTTGTTGCGTCGTCCTTCGTGGTTCAGTATCGTAAGCATTGTGGCATTACTAAATCACGTTTTATTGTGCCTGCACCCGTGTCTGAACAGACGTTGTTACGCATGAAGGCAATGGTTCAGCATGCGGTTAGCGGACATGTTGAATTTGAAACGGTGGTTGATGCTTCCATCGGTGGCGGATTTGTTTTAGAGTACGACACGTATCGTATTGACGCTTCCTTAAAGACGCAATTACAAAAAATTAGCAAGGGAATTTTGTAGGAAATGAGACTTGTTAGCGTACAGCGTACAACTTAGCGTACAGCGTACAACAGCCTTGCGGAGTGCATAACTTTGGTGCATAACCTTGGGTGTGACCTTGGTGCATGACCTTGAGGCATGACCTTGGGCATAACTTTTGTGCCTGGCCTTGGCACTTGCCTTGGTGTGTACAGCGTGCTTGTTGTGGTACTTGAAACATGTCTAATAAACTAAATTTACTTATGGATAAAATAAAACCTAATGAGGTTTCTGACATACTCCTTCAACAATTGAAAGAAGTCAACATCGATGTCCAACTCGAAGAGGTGGGTGTTGTGCTTACTGTTGGTGATGGTGTGGTGCGTATCTATGGTTTGAACAACGTTACTGAAAACGAATTGATTGAATTCGAAAACGGTGTGATGGCCGTAGCGATGAACCTCGAAGAAGATAATGTCGGCGCCGTGCTTCTTGGTCCTTCTGTTGGGATTAAGGAGGGGCAGTCGGTGAAGCGTACGGGCAAGGTGGCTTCTATTGAAGTTAGCGAAGAAATGCTCGGACGTGTCATTAATCCTCTTGGTCAACCTCTCGATGGCGGTGTTGCTATTGGTGGCGAGAAGTTCCTTATGCCTCTCGACCGTAAGGCACCTGGTGTTATCTATCGTCAGCCTGTGTGTGAAGCCATGCAGACGGGGCTCAAGGCGGTTGACTCCATGATTCCTATCGGACGTGGGCAGCGTGAGTTGATTATTGGCGACCGCCAAACGGGTAAAACAGCCATTGCTATCGACACGATTATCAATCAGCGTGGTGCTTACGAGGCTGGAAAACCTGTATATTGTATCTACGTGGCCATTGGTCAGAAGGCGTCTACCGTTGCTAATATTGTCAACACGTTGCGCTCAGCAGGCGCTATGCCTTACACGATTATCGTGAGTGCTACGGCTGCCGATCCCGCTGCTTTGCAATATTTTGCTCCTATGGCGGGTGCTGCTATTGGTGAATACTTCCGCGACCAGGGTATGCATGCCCTCGTTGTTTACGATGACCTTTCAAAGCAGGCGGTTGCTTATCGTGAGGTGTCGCTCATCCTCCGTCGTCCCTCGGGTCGTGAAGCCTATCCTGGCGACGTTTTCTATCTCCACTCACGCCTCCTTGAACGTGCCGCAAAGATTAACAATCAGCAGGAAGTGGCAGCACAGATGAACGACCTTCCCGAATGCCTCAAGGGCAAAGTAAAGGGTGGGGGATCGCTCACGGCATTGCCCATTATCGAAACCCAAGCGGGCGACGTTTCTGCTTACATCCCCACTAACGTAATTTCGATTACCGACGGTCAGATTTACCTTGACACCAACCTCTTCAACCAAGGCTTCCGCCCTGCCATTGACGTTGGTATCTCCGTGAGTCGTGTGGGTGGTGCTGCACAGATTAAGTCTATGAAGAAGATTGCCGGTACACTCAAGATTGACCAGGCGCAGTATCGCGAACTTGAGGCATTTGCAAAGTTCTCAAGCGATATGGATGCCGTGACTGCAATGACCATTGACCGCGGACGTAAGAACAACCAGTTGCTCATCCAGAAGCAGTATAGTCCGATGCCAGTTGAAGAGCAGGTGGCCATTCTCTATTGCGGTACGCGCGGATTGTTGAAGAATGTGCCCTTGGATAAGGTTAACGAATTCCAAGAGCAATATTTGCAAATCTTGCGCACCAATCACCAAGACACCATCTTGCGTCCGCTTGCCGAAGGTAAATTGGATGACGAAATCTCAAAGCGCATTGAAAAGGTTGCTGCTGACTTAACGGCTCAGTTCAATTAAATAAATGAGAATGAGGATTAGTTATGCCCAGTCTTAAAGAAGTTAAAAATAGAATCGCTTCGGTACAGAGTACGCGCAAGATTACGAGTGCCATGAAGATGGTGGCGAGTTCCAAACTTCACCATGCTCAGCAACGTATCGAGCAGATGCGCCCCTATGAGCGTCAGATTGCTCGTATTTTTCGCGCCTTTGTGAGTGATGCTGCCGAGTATGTGCCCTACGTAACTCCTCGTCCGGTGACAAGGGTGGCGCTGGTGTTGTTTACCTCTAATTCCAGTTTGTGTGGAGGTTTTAACAATAACGCCATCAAGAGTTTCTCCGCCAAGGTGAGTGAACTGCGTGCGCAAGGCGTTGAGATTGCTCAGGTCTATGCCGTTGGTCGTAAGGGTTTAGATGCCGTGCGTCGCATGGGATTTACCCCCGACGATAGTTATTGCACCCTGCTTGACCACCCCAATTATGGCGGTGTGAAGCAACTTGCCGAACGTATCATGGCAAGTTACGATGCCAAGGAAATTGACGCGTGTCATCTCATTTACCACCACGCTCAGAGTTCTGCGCATCAGGTGTTGCGCTACGAACAATTCTTGCCGCTGAGTTTGCCCACAGATGCTGCTGAAGGCGACAATTTCTATATCGTCGAACCCTCTTCAGAAGTGGTTTTCGAGCGCTTGTTGCCCAAGGTTATCAACCTTTCGCTCTTTGCAGCATTGCTTGATTCGCTTGCTTCCGAACATGCCGCACGCGTTGTGGCGATGCAAGTGGCCACCGACAATGCCGACGAACTCCTCCGCACGCTTCAGTTGCAATATAACAAAACGCGCCAGTCTGCCATCACCGCCGAACTCCTCGACATTGTTGGCGGCAGCATGCAATAAAGAATTTTTTTATTGCTGATTGATAAAATTATATTTATAGAGTGTGTGTCAAAAAAGATAGTTCTTTTTGGCACACACTCTTAAGTTTTTACTACCCAGTGGCATTTGTTGCTTACCATTTTAATTTGGTTTTATCATTTTTTTATAAGTATATGTTTTTTTCTGAAATTAAATGATTACCTTTGACGGAAGCTTTTAGAAAAGGGTGTTTTAGCCGTAGTCGGTTTATATGCGCTTACGGTTTGCATTGTTCTTGCTGAAAGTTGAATTATTTAGCTATTGATAGAAACTAATTTATATAACAGACTTTATGAGTGACTCTTTGATATACAAAATGAGTAGTGGTAAACCTTCGAAGCTGCTTTTCTTCGTGAAGGGGTTTTTGAAACAATGCATTCCTGGATGTTACTATCGAAACAAGAGGGAAAAGCTGCTCAAAACGCTTGACATGCGTGCTGATAAGGAGTATATCCTCGACCGCGTGGCTTATTACAACAAGGTGACGACCAGCCAGCGTTTGCCGTCAGAGGTGGTTCAGGACCATAAGGGAAGCTACTTTGTATTTCTGGATAAGATGAAGAATTTTGGTCCATCAACGTTTCATAAAGCTTACTTTTTCGATTTGTATGATGTAGCGCGATTTTTTAATCGTGAGCGTCGCATTTCTTTTATTCCCGGTGACGTTTATTTTACTCCTCCGTATCCTACGATTGTGAAAAGTCGATTGTTGAAGGAGGACAATCACAATTCTGTTGTGTTGAAACTCGATAAATTGCGCCACTTTATGTTTGTAAACGACAGCAAGAGTTTTACAGAAAAGAAGGATATGGCTATATTTCGTGGTAAGATTCGTTTGAGTCGTCAGCGTGAGCAATTTTTGGAGATGTATTTCGACTCACCCATGTGCGATTGCGGAGTGGTAGATAAGGTTTGTAAGAATCCAGACTGGAAGACACCAAAGAAGACAATCAAGCAGCATCTTGATTACAAATTTATCATGGCGCTCGAAGGCAATGACGTAGCATCAAACCTGAAATGGGTGATGTCGTCGAACTCTATTGCTGTGATGCCGCGACCAACGTGTGAAACGTGGTTTATGGAAGGAAAGCTCGTGCCCAACTATCACTATATCGAAATCAAGAACGACCTTTCGGACCTTGAAGAGCGCCTGCAGTATTACATCAATCATCCCGACGAAGCTCAAGAAATCATCAATCATGCGCACGAGTTCGTTGCGCAGTTTATGGACGAAGAGCGCGAAGAGTTCATTCAAATGCTGGTGATGGATAAGTATTTGAGCAATATTGAGGAATAGTAGAACGCTGCCGAGCGTTTTTGCTGTTCTATATTAACTACATTTCATTAAAAAGTTATGCCTGTCACTTCATCTATACATATCGCATTTAATATTGACCAGAATTATGTGAGATTCTGTGCCGTTACGATGGCGTCAATTTTTGAAAACAACAAGGAGGACCACATCGTAGCGCATATCATTCAGGATGGTCTTAACGAACACGACAAGCAGGAGCTAAGGAGCCTTGCTGCGCAGTATGGCAACGAGGTAAATTTCTATTCTCCTGACCCGAAAGTGTTGGAAGGCTTTACCATCCGAAAGTTCAAGAAGCGCATCACGTTGGCTACGTATTACAGATGTTTGATTTCCGAAATTCTTCCGCAGAATATCGATAAGGTGATTTATCTGGATTGCGACATCCTTGTGCTCGGAAAGATTAGGCCTTTCTACGATGTTGATTTGGGCGAGAATGGAGTAGGGGTAGTTGATGATATGGGTTCGGACGACGATATTCGTTACGAAATCCTGCGTTACCCCAAGGAATGCTCTTATTTCAATGCCGGAGTGTTGCTCATAAATTTGTCTTACTGGAGGGCGAACAATATTTCGGAGCAATGCGTGGATTATTATCACAAGAATCACGACCGCATCCTTTTTAACGACCAGGACATTCTTAATGCATTGTTCTACAACAAAAAGACGACGCTGCCTTATAAGTGGAACATGCAAGATGCTTTCTACAGAACGAAGAGTCCAAAGCAGTTTACCAACGACGAGTTGCTGCATCCCGTGATTCTTCATTTCACGAACAGAAAACCGTGGGATTATGACAACCAGCATCCGCTCAAGGACCTTTTCTTCCATTACCAGAACTTTACTTCGTGGAAGGGTATGCATCCGCATAACAACATAAAAAATGTGTTGAAACGATTCTTCAGATTGCTCCCATTCTATTTAGGGGTGCGCGCTCCTAAATATAAGTCCCTTTAAATTGTGGAGAAGGGTTGGTCGTACAACATAATTATCATTCATTACTAAGCAATTTTACGATATGCTTAAATCCTTGCCTACAAATCCTCCACTTGTCAGCGTCGTTGTTCCTAATTTTAATTATGCAAGATACTTAAGGGGAAGAATAGATTCGATACTTCAACAAACATTTAGCAATTACGAAATCATATTGCTTGATGATGCGTCAACTGATGAGAGCGTTTCGGTATTGGAGCATTACAGAAATTCTCCGCAAGTATCTCAAATATGCATTAACGAAAAAAACACGGGGAGCCCCTTTGCACAGTGGTTGAAAGGCATACAGTTGTCTAAAGGAAAATATGTTTGGATAGCCGAAGCCGACGACCTTGCCGAACCCACTTTTTTAGAGACCTGTGTTGAGCTGCTTGAATCGTTTAAGGATTCCGCGTTCTGTTATGTAGGTTCTAAGACCATTGACGAAACGGGAGAAGTCAGCAATAAAGATGTTAACCACTGGGGACGCAGACAGAAAAAGGAGTATGCCTGCTTTGACGGAAAAAAGTTTGCTGAGCACAACCTTTATTGGAAAAACTACGTAATGAATGCGAGTGGTGTTGTATTTCGTAGGGAATATGCGCTCAACTTGATTCATTCCCCGTTCCAGTCCATGCGCTATTGTGGCGACTGGTTCTTTTGGTTCGAAATGGCCATGCAAGGAGGAGTTGTCGAAGTGTATAAAAATCTCAATTACTTCCGTATGCACGCCTCTAAGGTTACTCAAAAGTCTCAAAAGACGGGCGAGGGGGTGATAGAAGATATGCAAGTCCTAAGTCTTATAGAGGCGCAACTCCCGAATATCAGTAACTATAAGAAGCGACTTCGCCGAGGACTTCTGTATCGAAAAATCAAAAGGGGAAAGCATTCCGAGCAACGCGAAAAGGAGCTGTTCGCAAAAATGGAGGATATACTTAATGCTCATCCTTCCGATTATAAGTTAGAACGCTGTAACCAAATCTTTAGGTTGTTCCTCCCAATGCTTATCACCCATAAACGCGACAGATTGTAATTTGTTTTGAACCTACATGGTTCGTGTACACAATTTTACTTGATTGTAAGAGCGACGCTCATACGAAAGCAATTTGCACAATACAAGTACAGCTATAGGACGCCTTCGCGTCAGTACATTAAATTTTCCCCTATTCGGGAACAATCCGAAAGTAATTACTTTTTCGTTTCCGGCCCCCCCGAAAGCACGAAAGTAATTACTTTTTCATTTCCGGGACCCCCGAAAGCACGAAAGTAATTACTTTTTCGTTTCCGGGACCCCCGAAAGTTCGAAAGTAATTACTTTTTCGTTTCCGGGACCCCCGAAAGTGCGAAAGTAATTACTTTTTCGTTCTCGGGACCCCCGAAAGCACGAAAGTAATTACTTTTTCATTTCCGGGACTCCCGAAAGTGCGAAAGTAATTACTTTTTAGAATGTCCATTTGGCCATGATGCATGGTATGGCATAGAATCTGTTGTTTCGTCCATCGGTTGGCCAAACGAAATTGTTGCTCACTTCAACTTCTGTACCGATACTGAGTTTGCACTCGTCGTCGAAAGCTTTGAGCTTGTTTAGATTGAACCAAAATTGGGGTTCGCTGCTGAACTGGAGTGCGCCATCCACATTGTTGTCGTGGGCGAGGTCGGTATAGCCGGTGAAGCTGCACAGACCGTCTGCAAAGTGAATCCCCCAAACGGTGGTGAGTTGCCAGCTGTGTTTTGTACCGATTTGTTGGTTGGCAAGATAGCGATAGAGGGTTTGGATTGAAAATGTTTTCGTAAACGATGCATTGTTCCAATTATATGCAGCGCCTATGAGGTAGGAATCGTTGTAGCTTCCGCTGTTTGCAACTCCTCCGTTGTATTCAACGTGGAGGGCAAACGGAGTTTTGCATAAATTAAATTCGCGCGATATTTCAGCGTAGGCGCTTTCCATGGTGTTGCCTGCGAAGTTTGCATCGACAAAGAAGTAAGTGTTTCCCCATTTATCGGCTTTGAAGTTTTCAATCGTAGCTGTCCAGCAAGGTCGGTTAGAGAGTTCCTTGCCGTAAAGTGTATGTCCCAGGTCGTAGCTCATCTGAAGGTTGAGTTGCGCGCTCGCTTTAGGGATGAAGCACCAAAGGGTAAGGAGTAGTAGGGTTATGAATGGCTTTCTATTTTTCATGGTGTTTTTTTATTTCTGTTTGAAATAATTGTGTGAGCAAGGTGTGATTACACCGTGTTTGTCTTGCGTTTATATTAAGAATTTAAGCAGGAAGAATGCTGCCAGAATATACATTCCTGTTGTCATCTTACTGTGTTTTCCGCTAAGCAGATTGATGAGGATGTAGCAAAGGTGGCCGAGCACAATGCCGTCTGAAATGCTATAGGTTAAGGGCATGAACAGGAAGCATACAAAGGCCGGGATGGCTTCGGAGTAATCATTGAAATTGACTTTGAGCACAGAGGTCATCATCATGAGTCCCACTAAAACGAGTACAGGCGTGGTGGCTGCTGCCGGAATCGCGAGGAATAAGGGGGCAAACAACAGGGAGAGGAGGAAGCATGCGCCAGTAACGGCAGATGTCAGACCGGTGCGTCCGCCTTCGTTTACTCCCGCTGCACTTTCGACATATACGGCAACAGTGCTTGTGCCCATCATGGCGCCTACTGTTGTTGATACCGAATCGACCAGAAAGACTTCCTTGAGGTGGGGTATTCGTCCGTTTTCAACTATATTGGCTCGCTGGCATACTCCAATGACCGTACCGATACAGTCGAAGAGGTCCACAAAAAGGAATGTGAAGACAATCACAAACATGTCGCGAGTGAAGATGTGCTGCCATTCGAACTGCATGAAGATTGGCTCTATCGATGGCGGAATGCTTACAACTCCATTGAAATGCGTTTGGCCCAAGGGGATTCCGATGAGCGCAGTGACAAGGATTCCGATGAGCAGTGCGCCCTTTATTTGCTTCACGAGCAGGGTAGAGGTGACAACAATGCCAATCATGCCCAGTAGCGCAGAACCGGTGCTGAGGTCGCCGAGGCTTACTAATGTCGCTTCATTGTTAACGATGATACCTGAACTTTTGAGTCCGATAAAAGCTATGTAAAGTCCGATGCCCGCACTTATCGCTGTTTTAATTGTTTCGGGAATTACGTCAACAATCTTTTCGCGTATGTTCGTAATTGTCAGTAGGATAAATACTAATCCTTCAAGGAATACGGCAGTTAATGCAAATTGCCAGGAATAGCCCATGACAAGGCATACGGTGTAGGCAAAGAATGCATTCAATCCCATGCCCGGGGCAAGCGCTAAAGGCAATTTTGCGTAGAAAGCCATGAAGAGCGTAGGAAGCGCAGCCATTAATGCCGTCGTTGTGAACAATGCACCCTTATCCATGCCGGTTTCTCCGAGAATGTTTGGATTGATGGCTAAGATGTAAGCCATTGTTAGGAAGGTGGTGATGCCCGCCATGATTTCAGTGCGAAGATTGTTCGTTTGCTGATGAAAGCCAAATAATTTTGTAAGCATAATTTATGTTAAATTTGAGGATTCTTGTGCAAAACTACTAATTTATGTCACTGAAATTACAAAAATAGTAGAATAATTGTTCGATACTTGCGTTTATGTTGATAACGGTTGAAAGATAGATTAAAAAAATCGTTATTTTTGCTTGAAGTTTTTTTAAAACATTTTATTTTATGATGCTTTACCATTGCGTGCTCCCACATACATTAGTTTTTAAGAATTTAGCAATAACCTCGCGTGGTGCATATCGTGTGAGGAATGTTTGGTACGTGTTTTTAAGTTCTATGCCCTTGCAAGCGAGTGATTGCGCGCGTTTGCTCCAATCACCCAGCGAATGGGGAAACCGAAAGGTAGGCGTCGGCGAAATAGCTCCCCTTTACGATTTATCAGAAGATTATACGGATAATTTTGAGGAACTTATAGACGTTTGTTGTCGTAAATGTTTTCAATCGGGTTGTCCTGATTTTGCTTTATTGAAGGCTTATCCTTCTATTCGTTTTGGAGCAGAAACTGCATGGCTCTCGTATTGTTCGGCTGATGGTTTGGCTTTGTTCGACACTCCGTTTTCGCGTGGCGAAAGCAGTTTGCGCATCAATGGGCTGGTATGGATGGGAAGTATCGAGCAGATGACGCTTGGCGCGAAGAGCAAGGTCGATGCCGGCTTCAAGTGCATCAAGTGTAAGATTGGTGCCCATGATTTTAATCAGGAATTAATGTTCTTGAAGCAATTACGTCGGAATTATCCCAAAACATATTTTCAATTACGATTGGATGCCAATGGAGCATATTCAGTGGAGAGTGTTGAGCAGGTGTTGCATGAGCTGAAGTGTCTCGACGTGCATAGCATAGAGCAGCCGATTAAGAAGGGGCAATGGGAGTTCATGCAGAAACTTTGTGAAGTGTCGCCTATTCCGATAGCCCTGGACGAGGAACTTATCGGTGTTAATGATTTTAAAGAGAAGACGAAACTTTTAGAGATAATTCGTCCTCAGTATATCGTGTTGAAGCCTACATTGCATGGAGGAATAGGAGGGACTTTAGAGTGGATTAAGTTAGCAAAGCAGTTTAAAATCGGTTATTGGATTACATCTGCATTGGAAAGCAATGTGGGTTTAAATGCTATTGCGCAACTGGCTTCAGTCGTTGAAGGCGCTGAACCCTGGCAGGGCTTAGGAACCGGAGGACTCTTTGAGCAAAACATTGAGGGACTTGGGCTGAAGTTGGAGGGCGAGTGCTTGAAGCGAGAATCCTAATTTGCGCAAATAAGCGACGTGAATCGTAAAGATTACAAAATATTGCAGGTTGATTAACATAAATGTTACCAAAAATAGTACACAATTTTTGGCTGTTTCAAAAAAAAATGCGAATATTGCAGTAATATAAGCGATGCATATCTTGTGGTATTAAAAATCGCTCTTTATGCGTAAAGAGATTTATTTTTATGAATTCAACAAAACAATATGATTTTCTAATTGTCGGTGCCGGGCTTTTTGGTTCAGTTTTTGCTCACGAAGCCAAACTGGCTGGTAAAAAATGTTTGGTAGTCGATAAACGTGAACATATAGGCGGAAATATTTATTGCAATGAAGTTGAAGGTGTGAAGGTGCACCAATATGGCGCCCACATTTTTCATACGGACAATAAGGAAGTTTGGGATTACGTAAATCAGTTCGTAACGATGAACGGTTTTACAAATTCGCCTCTTGCAAATTATCAGGGTAAACTTTACAACTTGCCTTTTAATATGCACACGTTTTATCAACTTTGGGGGGTAAGAACTCCGCAGGAAGCTCAGGCGAAGTTAGATGAGCAAAGAGCTGAATATGCGCATATCGAAAATCCGGCAAATCTGGAGGAACAGGCATTGAAGCTGTGCGGAAAAGATGTTTATGAAATCCTGATAAAAGGCTACACGGAAAAACAATGGGGCCGTTTGGCAAAAGATTTGCCCGCTTTTATCATTAAGCGTTTGCCTTTCCGCTTTGTTTACGACAACAACTATTTTAACGATACCTATCAGGGTATTCCTGTTGAAGGCTATAATGAGCTTATAGAGTCATTGCTCGAAGGAGTGGAGGTAAGATTGAACACCAATTTCTTTGACCAGCGCAAAGCGCTTGAATCTATTGCAGAGAATGTTCTTTTTACAGGTTGTATAGACGAATATTTTGATTATTGTTTTGGCAGACTGGATTATCGTAGCTTGAAGTTTGAACATAAGTTGTTTGACACGGATAATTTCCAGGGCAATGCGGTGATTAATTATACAGAGCGCGAAATTCCATATACTCGAGTAATTGAACATAAGCATTTTGAGTTTGGTCGTCAGGCCAAGACTGTTGTGACTTATGAGTATCCGGATGAATTTGCCCCGGGTAAAGAGCCTTATTATCCTGTAAATGATGAGCGCAATACGCAGTTGTGCAGCAAGTATAAGGAATTGGCAGGTAAGTGTAGAAATGTTTATTTCGGCGGTCGTTTAGCACAATATATTTATGCAGACATGGACGATACTATTGCCGAGGCATTGAAGTTGAGCAAAGAATTATTGTGACAATCGTATAATTGAGCGATGGGAATGTGTTTGGATATCATTTATAGGCATTCTTCCCCTCGTTATAAGTTAATGAAAGAAAATATGAGTCTGTTGCATCCTACAACATTGGTTTTACATAAGGATTATCTGTTTCTATCGGACTTTATGTATTCTTTGCCAAAGTTGTTTAAAGAAGAACAAGGCAAGCTTATTCATA
>JAFOWI010000134.1 GCA_017425985.1 Bacteroidaceae bacterium
AAAAACAATATCGGAGGTAATTTTCACAACGTCGGAGCTTGTTTTAACAACCTTTGACCTTGTTTTTGCTACTTTTGGGGCCTAAAAAAGGGGAAACCGTGTGGTTTCCCCTTCCGTATTGCAAATATACAACATTTTTTGCCGAAATCCAAATTCGGATTTTTACTGAAGTCCAAAAATTTTAACATTTCGGTCCTGATTTTGCTATCCATGAGTTTACAAATAACGTTGCAATTTGTAAAGTCCATTTTCACCCAACTTGCATAAATATGTGCATAAATGCATAAAAATGCCGTTTTCTGCATATTTTTGCGTGTAAGAATTTGGGCTGTTTTGGTTGTGTGACGTGCCAGCGTTTTTCGCAATTTTTTTTTGATTTATTTTGTATCGCGAAGCCCTACGGTGCGATTGAATACGGGGTGTTCAGGTGTGGAATCCTTGTCCACGTTGTAGTATCCGATACGCTGGAATTGCAAGTATGTGAGTGCTGGGAGATTTGCTGCCCATTCTTCGATAAATGCGTTTTTATTGACTTTCAGTGAATCGGGGTTGAGGAATGGACGCATTGCATCAATACCTCGTACACCGTTTTCTTTTTCGTATTGCTTAATGGCATCGCGTGGGTTTTCGCAGGTCCAAAGACAGCTGTAGTCGCGTACTTCGCAAGGTACGCAATGCTTGGTGCTTACCCAATGGAGTGTTTTTCCCTTAATCTTGCGGTCGGCTCCTGGCATACCGCTCTTTGTGTCGGGGTCGTAGGTTGCGTGAATACAGATGATGTTGCCTTCAGCATCCTTTTCAATACACTTGGCGGGATCTTCGTCACACTTAATGATGTAAGCATTCTTGAGGCGTACTTCTTTGCCTGGACCAAGGCGCATGAATTTTTTGCCACCGTCTTCCATAAAGTCGTCGCGCTCAATATAGAGTTCGCGGCTGAAGCGGATAATGTGTGTGTCGGAGTTTTCGTCTTCGGGATTGTTGATGGCCGGCATTTCCTCAACAAGCTCTGTGGGGTAGTTGTCGATGATGAGTTTGATGGGATCAACAACAGCACTTACGCGTTGAGCTCGGAGATTCAGGTCTTCTCGGCAGGCTGCTTCCATAAGTTTGATGTCGTTGAGCGCATCAAAGGTTGTGTAGCCAATCTTGTCAATAAAGTTGAGTATGGCTTGAGGGCTATATCCGCGACGGCGAATGCCACAAAGTGTGGGCATGCGTGGGTCGTCCCATCCACTGACAACTCCTTCGTTCGTAAGGATGAGGAGATTGCGCTTTGACATCAGCGTGTAGTTTAGATTGAGTTTGTTGAACTCAAACTGGCGGGGGCGATTGTCATTGATGTCGCCTTCGTCGCCTTTCCATTCTTTAATCCATGTAACGAAGAGGTCGTATAAATCGCGATGGGGTACGAATTCGAGGGTACAGATAGAGTGGGTTACTCCTTCGAGGTAGTCGCTCTGGCCGTGTGTGAAGTCGTACATTGGGTAGGCATTCCACTTGTTGCCGGTGCGCCAGTGGGGCAAATTGAGCACTCGGTACATGATGGGGTCGCGGAAGTGCATATTAGGACTAGCCATGTCGATCTTCGCGCGGAGAATCATCTTTCCGGGTTCAACATTTCCGCTGTTCATTTCGCGGAAAAGTTGCAGGCTCTCTTCTGCCGGACGGTCACGGTAAGGGCTGTTCTGTCCCGGCTCGGTGGGTGTACCTTTCTGTCGGGCAATCTCCTCCGATGTCTGTTCGTCGATATATGC
>JAFOWI010000135.1 GCA_017425985.1 Bacteroidaceae bacterium
CACCATAATCAGCAGAAAAACATCAATAAACAGCACAAAAAAATAATGCAGGTGCATCAAAATCATAATTTTGACACACCTGCTATGTATGAAATCAATTTCAAAAAAAATCAACGTAAGGAATTATTCTGCACGGAGAGTGAAGCGCTTGAACGCAGTTACTGTGCATTCCTTATCAGCCTGCTGGAGGTACTGAGATACAGAGAGCTTGCTGTCCTGAATGAATTCCTGGTTGAGAAGACAAGCTTCCTTGTAGAACTTGTTCATACGACCCATAGCGATCTTTTCGATCATTGCTTCGGGCTTACCTTCTTCGCGTGCCTTTTCAGCAGCTACCTTGAATTCAGAAGCCTTGATATCTTCGGGAACGTCAGCTTCGCAAAGTGAAACGGGGTTCATTGCAGCAACCTGCATTGCAACTGCCTTGCCATAAGTTGCATCAACTGCCTTGTTGAGTGCTACCATTGTGCAAAGCATGTGCTTACCTTGGTGGTCGTAAATTGCAACGTTTTCACCTTCGATTGTGCAGTAACCATCGAGTTCCATCTTTTCACCAGTGATACCTGAACGGTCAACTACTGCATCTGCTACAGTGCCATTGCCCATGGGGAGTGCCTGTACTTCTTCGAGTGTTGCACACTTGTTTGCAACAGCGAGGTCGAGAATAGACTGTGTAAGCGCGATGAAGTCAGCGTTCTTTGCAACAAAGTCAGTTTCGCACTTAAGAGCAATGATTGCTGCGAAACCATTTTCGTACTTACAAAGCACGCAACCTTCAGAAGCTTCACGGTCTGAACGCTTAGCTGCAACAGCCTGACCCTTCTTGCGGATGATTTCGATAGCTTCTTCGATATTGCCGTTAGATTCTGCAAGAGCCTTCTTGCAATCGCCAAGACCTGCGCCTGTCATAGCACGCAACTTCTTGATATCGTCCATTGATACTGCCATAGTATAAACATCTTTTTAAATGATTAAAATGCCGGCGCCGAATAGATTTCAGCTCTACACTTTAATAAATGAGTAATAAATATTTTAAATTTAAAGAAAAAAAGCTAACGCAGGCTCCATTATTTTGAAGTTGCATTAGCTTTTTTATGCCTGATTAAGCTTCAGCAGGAGTTTCCTTTTCTGCGCGTGCAGCCTTAGCCTTCTTGCCTTCGCCTGCAGCTTCAGTGTCAACCTTTTCAGCCTTACGTTCTTCAACGCCTTCAGCGATAGCACCACAAACTACATCGAGGATAACTTCGATGCTCTTAGTAGCGTCGTCGTTAGCGGGAATTACATAATCGCAAACGTTGGGATTGCTGTTTGTATCAACAACACCAAACACGGGGATACCGAGGCGCTGAGCTTCCTTCACTGCGATGTGTTCCTTGCAAACGTCGATAACGAAGAGTGCTGCAGGAAGACGAGTAAGGTCAGCGATAGAACCGAGGTTCTTTTCGAGCTTAGCACGCTGACGAGAGATCTGAAGAATTTCGCGCTTTGAGAGGTTTGAATATGTACCATCGTTAGTGAGCTTATCGATAGTAGCCATCTTCTTCACAGCTTTACGGATTGTAGTGAAGTTAGTGAGCATACCACCTGGCCAACGCTCAGCCACGTAGGGCATATTTACAGAAGTTGCCTTTTCAGCAACTACCTGCTTAGCTTGTTTCTTAGTAGCTACAAAAAGGATTCGCTTGCCACTCTTAGCAATCTGCTTGAGTGCTTCAGCAGCATCATCGAGCTTTGCTACTGTCTTGTGCAAATCGAGGATGTGGATACCGTTACGTTCCATGAAGATATAGGGAGCCATAGCGGGGTTCCACTTACGTGTGAGGTGACCAAAGTGACAGCCAGCCTCGAGAAGAGTTTCAAAATTAGTTCTTGCCATTTTGAATTAAGTGTTTACTTTCTTTTTAGTTGAGTTTGTTTGTTCAACCAGCCACGGAGTAGTCTCAACAACGAGAATCTCAGGGGCTTAGATGCTAAACGAATTTTTTCAGCAAAGTTAAGCAGCATCACGCTGCAAGCCGATAAAAATTAACGTTTGCTGAACTGGAAGCGACGACGAGCCTTTGGCTGACCGGGCTTCTTACGTTCAACACTGCGAGAGTCGCGTGTCATGAAGCCTTCAGCACGAAGTGCCTTCTTGTCATCAGCATTGATTTTTACGAGTGCGCGAGCAATAGCGAGGCGAAGAGCTTGGCTCTGACCTGTAAAGCCACCACCGTTAAGGTTTACCTTGATATCATACTTCTCAGCAGCACCAATCAAGTTAAGAGGTTGCTTAACAACGAACTGAAGGATTGATGATGGGAAATATTCAGTAAGGTCACGCTTGTTAATAGTAATCTTACCAGTACCTTCTGTAACAAAGATACGAGCAACGGCGCTCTTACGGCGACCAAGTGCATTAATCATTTCCATTACTGCTAATCTTATTTAAGAGTGTTAATATCGATAGCCTTAGGAGTCTGTGCTTCGTGCTTGTGTTCTGCACCTTCGTAAACGTAGAGGTTAGAAAGAAGCTTTGCACCAAGGCGGTTCTTAGGGAGCATACCCTTAACTACACGGCGGAGCAAACGATCTGCACCATCCTTCTTAGCGAGGATGCTCGCAGGTGTGTGTTCGCGCTGACCACCGGGATAACCAGTGTAAGTGTAGTAAATACGATCTGTCATCTTCTTGCCTGTAAGAACGATCTTATCAGCATTGATGATGATTACATTGTCACCACAGTCAACGTGAGGAGTAAAGTTAGGCTTGTACTTACCACGAAGCAACTTTGCTACCTTTGTTGCAAGACGACCAAGTACCTGATCCTTAGCGTCAACGATGACCCACTCTTTGTTTGCAGTAGCTGCATTAGCAGAAATGGTCTTGTAACTTAAAGTGTCCATTAATTGTTTTTAATTTTTTATAACTACTAATTTTGTTTATCAATTTCTTGCGATTCCCTAACCACCTGTCTTAGGCCGTCAGACAAGCTATTAACACGCAAGTTGCATGCGGTCGTAACCGCTGCTTGATAATAATCGGCGTGCAAAATTACTTATTTCCTTAGATTCAGCAAACACTTTTTACTTATTTTTTAATAAACACCATATATTTCAAAGTTTTTTAGTCGAAAAAAGAAAGGTTAGGTTATCAATTTATCCCCAACCTTTCTCTTAAAACAAATTCATTGTCTATAAAAAACAAAAAATGTAATGCTGCCCTGTTTAGAATGTGTGAACAAAAAGTCCACTACGTAATTTCGGCTCAAACCATGTTGCCTTAGGCGGCATAATCTGGCCGGCATCTGCGATCGCCATAATCTGCTCCATCTTTACCGGATAAAGCGCCAAAGCCAACTTCATTTCGCCCGAATCAACACGATGCTTCAACTCACCCAAACCACGCAATCCTCCAACAAAATCAATACGCTTATCAGTACGCAAATCTTTTATGCCAAGAATTTCATCAAGAATCAAACGACTCGAAATATCAACATCCAACACGCTTATCGGATTTGTTTCGTCGTACGTTCCTTGCTTCGCTTTCAAAGAATACCACTGTCCTTGCAAGTACAACGAAAACTCGTGCAATTCCTTCGGACGATATTCTTCACTGCCCATACATTGTAATTCAAAATTCTTACTTAAGGCATTCAGAAACTCTTCTTCAGTCAAACCATTCAAATCCTTCACCACACGATTGTAATCAAGAATCGTCAGTTGCTCTTCAGGGAAACAAACCGCCATATAATAATTGTATTCCTCGTTGCCTGTATGCTGAGCATTCTCCGCAGCCAATTCAGAGCAAACTCTTGCAGCTGCAGCTGAGCGATGGTGCCCATCTGCAATATACATTACGGGGATTGCAGCAAATTCCGTTGTTATTGTTGCAATATCTGCTTCATCAGCAATCACCCATAACTGATGACGGAATCCATCAATCGGTGCAATGAAATCGTATTCAGCAGAGGTTTTCGCATAACGTTCTACAAGCATTCTAAGCACAGTTCCTTGTCGATAAGCCAAGAATACTGGTCCTATCTGAGCACGCGTCGAAAGAATATGGCGCATGCGGTCGTCTTCTTTGTCACGGCGCGTCAGTTCGTGCTTCTTTATCAACCCTTGATTATAGTCTTCAGCATGACAGCATACAACCAATCCATACTGAGTCTTGCCATTCATCGTTTGGGCATAAAGATAATAACATTCTTTATCATCTCTAAGCAACCAACCTTCATCAACAAACTTTTTCAGTTGTTGTGCTGCAACATCATAAACCCTTGGGTCGGTATCAGTTGCGCCTGATTCAAGATTAATCTCAGGCTTATTGATATGATACATCGACATGGGATTGCCTGCAGCCTCAGCTCTCGCTTCTTCCGAATTAAGCACATCGTATGCTCTGCATTCCACCTGCTCTACCAATGACTTTGGTGGACGTAACGCCGCAAAAGGTTTTATTTTCATAAATTTTGATATTGGATTAATGGGGTTAGACTTACTGCGTGCGAACGTTTACTTCTTAGGTCCGTTCACCTGGAAACGTGTGCAACCGCTATTAAAGAACTCTACAATCTGACGAGCAGCAGCAAAACCTGCATTAGCATTTGCTTCTGCTGTTTGCGCACCCATCTTCTTGGGCGTTGTAAAATACTGAGCACCGAGCTTCAGCATTTCTTCGTGATTATCAGGCATAATATCGGTTACGTACTTCAAGTCCGGACGTTCTTGCATTATTTGCAAAACAGAAGCCTCGTCCATCACTTCCTTACGCGCTGTATTCACAACAATACCACCCTTTGGCATCATCGCCATCAGTTCACCATTGATACTACCACGTGTATCGGGCTTCAAAGGAATATGCAAAGAAACGATATCACAAACCTTAAACATATCTTCTTTTGAAGGAAGGTAATACAAACCGGCTGCATCAATATTATCACGACGGCCAAAGGCGTCATAAGCATATACATACATACCAAAGCCATTTGCCAACGTTCCGACATGCTGTGCCACATGACCAAAGCCAAGCAAACCTAACTTCTTGCCTTTCAATTCCGTACCGGCTTTACCATTAAACTGCGAACGTATATTGAACAACAACATAGCAAGCACAAGTTCAGCCACAGCATTGGCATTCTGCCCCGGTGTATTCATTACGACAATGCCTCGTTGCGTAGCCGCTTCTAAATCAACATTGTCGTAACCGGCACCGGCACGAACTACAATCTTAAGATTGGGAGCTGCATCCATCACTTCCGCGTCTATAATATCAGAACGAATAATAATAGCATTTACGTCTGCCACAGCTTCAAGAAGCTCCTGCTTGCTCGCATACTTTTCAAGAAGCACAAATTCATGACCTGCTACTACTATTATTTTTTTGATACCTTCAACGGCAGCAGGTGCAAAAGGTTTTTCAGTCGCTACTAAAATCTTCATATCTATTAAAAATAGAAAACTACTCTCACCTTAACACGAGAACTCAAAAGTGAGAGTAGTATGTTATTAAATTCGTTTATTTCAAATGTTCAGCTTCAAAATCCTGCATCACCTTCACCAATGCCTTCACACCTTCAAGAGGCATCGCATTGTAACAGCTTGCGCGGAATCCGCCAACATCGCGGTGGCCCTTAATACCGACCATACCTTGCTGCTGTGCGTACTGCAGGAATTCCTGTTCCAAATCCTTATACTCTTCGCTCATCACGAAACAGATGTTCATCAACGAACGGCTGTCTGCTTGAGCTGTACCACGGAACATCTTGTTACGATCGATTTCTGCATAAAGCAAAGCAGCACGCTCTTCAGCGCGGCGCTGCATTTCAGCCACACCACCCTCGCGCTTAATCCACTTCAATGTTTGCAACGCACAATAAATAGGCACTACAGGAGGAGTGTTAAACATCGAACCCTTTGAAGCATGTGTTCTATAATCGAGCATTGTAGGAATATAACGGTCCACCTTTCCAAGAAGTTCGTCCTTCACAATTACAAAGGTTACACCCGCCATACTCAAATTCTTCTGAGCACCACCGTAAATCATACCATACTTGCTCACATCAATGGGGCGTGAGAAAATATCCGACGACATATCAGCTACTACAGGTACAGGACTATCCAAGTCATAGCGAATCTCCGTACCATAAATCGTATTATTCGTTGTGATATGCAAATAATCTACATCCGCAGGAATTTCAAAATTTGCAGGAACATAAGTATAACCATCAGCAGCAGAAGAAGCCACTTCTACCACTTCGCCAAAACCCTTAGCTTCCTTTATCGCCTTCTTCGCCCAAACACCTGTATTCAAATAAGCAGCCTTAGTTTGAAGCAAATTCATTGGCACCATGGCAAATTGCAAACTTGCACCACCGCCAACGAACAACACACTGTAACCTTCAGGAATTGACAACAATTCTTTGAACAAAGCCTGTGCTTCGTCCATTACAGCTTGAAAATCCTTCGTTCTGTGCGAAATTTCCATCAAAGACAAACCCAAACCATTAAAATTCACACATGCATCAGCTGTAGCTTGCATTAC
>JAFOWI010000136.1 GCA_017425985.1 Bacteroidaceae bacterium
AGACGTTCGCTGCAACAATGATGGCTTTCCAGGAAGGTGTGTTTATCAATCCCGTAATTCCTCCTGCTTGTGCACCTCAGGACACATTGGTGCGTGTTGCGTTGATGGCTACGCATACAAAGGAGCAAGTTGACCTTGCTGTTGAAAAACTCTCGAAAGTGTTCAGAGAATTGGGAGTAATCGGTTAGTTAAGTTTTAACTCAATAAAATGTATATGTAATTCGTTTGATTAGTTGTTAGGTAATAACGGCGGTCAAACGAATTATTTTTTTGTTTTATAGGTGTCGTAAGTTAAAAAAACAGCTAAAGTAAGAGTCACTTTGACAAAAATAGCTATTTTTGCTATCTATTATTAATGACTTAAATATTTCGGTAATGAATTTTTTAGAACTATGTCAGCAGCGTTATTCATCGCGCGACTATATGAATGTAGGAATAGAGCAGGAAAAGATTGATTATATTTTGCGGTGTGCACAGTTGGCTCCTTCTGCCGTAAATTTTCAACCTTGGAAAATTCGTTATGTTTCGCAAAAGGCTGACATGCAAAAATTGCAGCAGTGTTATAATAGAGCCTGGTTTGCGACCGTTCAAAATTGTTTTGTAGTTTATAAGAACAAAGAAGTGGAGTGGGTGAGAAAAGCCGACCAAAAACCTCATGGTGATATTGACGTTGCGATTCTGACGGAACACATCTGTTTGGCAGCAGCAGAGCTGGGGTTGGGTACTTGCTGGATATGCAATTTTGATGTCGAAAAACTTAAGGAGCACTTCGCTTCGCCTGATTACCTTGAACCGGTGGTACTGATAGCAATAGGATATCCTGCTGATGAGGCTAAACCCAAGCAGCGCAAGTCTTTGTCAGAAATAATGTTGTAATTATATATATATTAAATAAGTCGCGATATGTTTGGTTTCGTTAAAGTTGCATCTGCCGTTTCAAACGTAAGAGTTGCAGATGTTAAATATAATGCAGAACAGGTAGCAGCTCAAATGGTGTTGGCAAACAGCCGTGGTGCCAAGGTCGTTGTTTTTCCTGAGTTAAGTTTGACCTCAAGTACATGTGGTGATTTGTTCCGTCAGCAAGTACTTTTGAATGAGACTGTGTCAATGTTGGTGCGCTTGCTCGAAGTGTCTCGTGCGCTTAAGGTTGTTACAATTGTAGGTGCACCGTTATATTTCGATGGTGCAATATATAATTGTGCGGTTGTTTTGCAAGAAGGAAAGATTTTGGGCGTTGTTCCGAAAACGAATGTTTCGGCAGATTCCCAATCACGATGGTTTGCCTCAGCATCAATGCTTTCGGCAGATGCTAAATTATGTTTTTGTGGAGAAAATGTGCCTTTCGGTGCTCATTTATTGTTCAATGCATCAGAATTTACATTTGCTGTAGAAATTGGAGCGGACTTCTCAGGGGCAATACCTCCATCTGCCTTGCATGCTAATGCAGGAGCTGAAATAATTTTCAATTTGTCGGCTGAACATGAAGTCTTAGGCTTTTATTGCGCGCTAAAATCCCATGTAATCAACCATTCGCAACAATGTAAATGTGGTTATGTGTTGAGTTCTGCCGGTTTTGGAGAAAGTACGCAAGATAATGTATATCCCGGTTATTCCATTGTTGCCGAAAATGGTGTAATGTTAGCTGAGGGCGAACGCTTTGCGATGAAGGAACAACTCGTGTTCAGCGACATCGATATAGAGTTGTTGAGACACAAGCGCGTAAAGAGCAACTGGAAAAATTGTGCTTCGATTTCCGCAAATATTGCATATCGAAATGTGGCAGTGGCTGAAGATTTTGATACCCAAAATAATTTTCAGTTAAGTCGTACGGTGTCTTCAGCTCCCTTTATGCCTGAGGTTGAATCATTAAGTCAGTGGTGCTCCGATGCACTTGAATTGCAGAGTGAAGGACTTGCCAAACGCGTGCTTCATACCAAAGCAAAGACCGTAGTGTTAGGAATCAGTGGTGGTCTTGATTCGACGTTGGCTTTGCTGGTTTGCGTACGTGCGTTTGACAAATTAGGATATGATAGAAATGGGATTATAGGAATCACAATGCCCGGTTTCGGAACTTCGGGGCGCACTCATACGAATGCTCATAAGTTGATGAATCTTCTTGGAATTACCGTGCGCGAAGTGTCCATTGCAAAGGCTGTTGAGCAGCATTTCTCGGATATCACTCATGACATGAACAATCATGACGTCGTGTATGAAAACAGTCAGGCACGCGAGCGTACGCAAATCCTGATGGATGTAGCCAATCAGCTAAACGGCATGGTTGTTGGTACTGGCGACCTTTCGGAGTTGGCATTAGGATGGGCAACGTATAATGGCGACCATATGTCGATGTATGGAGTTAATGCTTCGTTGCCTAAGACTATGATGCGCCACTTAGTTACGCGTATAGCTAACGTGTCGGATAGTGAAGAAATTAAAGCCGTATTGCTGGATATTGTTGACACTCCAATCTCTCCGGAATTGAAGCCGACCGATAATCAGGGCGACATAGCGCAGAAAACTGAGGATTTGGTAGGTCCCTATGAATTACACGATTTCTTCATATACCATTTCTTGCAAAACGCTTATACACCGGCTAAAATATATTATTTAGCACAGCATGCCTTTAAATCTCCTACACCATATTGCAAGGCTTATGATGCTGAAACGATTCGTAAGTGGTTGATGATTTTCTGCAGAAGATTTTTCAATCAGCAATTTAAGCGTTCTTGTATGCCCGACGGACCACAAGTGACGGTTTGCTCTTTAAGTCCGCGAGGAGCATGGGCAATGCCGACAGATGCTTGTGCTGAACAATGGTTGAACAATATTGGATTGTAGTATTATTCAAGTTTCGCAAGTGCTTAACGTATTTAGGTTTTAGGTTATAAGGTTATAAGGTTATAAGGTCTTAAGGTTTTAAGGTTATGAGGTCTTGAGGTTGCCGTGCGGAATGCATCCCAGCGTGCAAACAAGCGTTCGACTCTAACCATCTCGTCTAATCGTACCTAAAAACTCGTCTACTAATTTTATATTAACAGTCTGGATAGTCCTCAAAACCTTAAAGCGTAGCGACCTAACAACCTCATAACCTGATTCAACAGAAGCTTGCGAAAGTTGAGTAGTATTATATATCGTTAAAGAGGATGTGTAAAAATGTATAATTTTTGCACATCCT
>JAFOWI010000137.1 GCA_017425985.1 Bacteroidaceae bacterium
GCCTTTTTGTGCTGCAATCGCTTCGGAAGATTGTTCGTCAACGTATGCTTTTCCGGTTGTTATACACCATTCTGCGAAGTCCCACAAATCCTGAAAATAGTCGCTGGCATAACATAATTTTCCCCACTTGTAGCCAAGCCACTGAATGTCTTCCTCAATAGCGCGAACGTATTCGAGGTCTTCTTTTTGCGGATTTGTGTCATCCATGCGCAAGAAGCATTGGCCGCCAAATTTCTCCGCAATGCCGAAGTCCATAGCAATGGCTTTGGCATGTCCTATATGGAGATAGCCATTGGGTTCGGGCGGAAAGCGCGTTTGGAGTCTGCCTCCGTTTTTGCCTTCAGCAAGGTCGTTCTGAACTATTTTTTCTATGAAATTCAGAGATTTTTTAGGCTCTGAGTTAATTTCCTGTTGTGTCATTGTTTATGTGTTAGGTCTTGATGATATAGGGGCATCGGTGTTTGGCGTTTCGTGGTGCTCCCGCGAATATTTTTTAATCAGCCACCTTGGATTGCCTTACGTGATTAATTCGCCAATTCAGAGATGAATTTTATTTTGACGAGTCGGATTTCTTCTTCTGAATAGTCCGCGCCTAATTCGTTGATGGCATCCTCAAGGTCGTCGGTTTCGCTTTTTCGGAAGTAGTCGTAGATTTCCTCTATATGGTCGTCGTCGAGGATTTCTTCAATGAAGTAATCGATGTTGAGTTTAGTGCCTGAATAGACAATCGCTTCGATTTCAGTAAGGAGTTCGTCGAAGTCGATACCCTTAATTTCTGCCAAATCGTCGAGCATTACTTTGCGGTCAATGTTCTGTATGATGCTCACTTTGAGCTTCGATTTGTTTGCTATAGTGCGGATTCGTAGGTCTTCAGGTCGTTCGATTTCGTTGTCTTCACAGTGTTGCTTGATAAGGCTACAAAATCTTTCGCCATAGCGCTTTGCTTTGCCTGCACCGACACCGGGGATGTTTTCGAGTTCCTTGATTGTCTGTGGGTAAATCGTAGCCATTGCTTCGAGCGAAGCATCCTGGAAAATAACGTAGGGCGGAACATCGAGTTCTTTAGCCATGCGCTTGCGCAAATCCTTTATCATGTCGTAGAGTGCAGGGTCAACAGCGCATGAGGCTCCGCTTTGCATGGGCTCTTCTTCTTCTTGTTCTTCGAAGTTTTGCTTCATGACAATGCTGAAGCTTGTAGGTTTCTTAAGGAAGGATTTACCTGCTTTCGTAACCTTTAGCACTCCGATGTTTTCAACGTCTTTTTCCAGATAGCCATCAATAATGGCTTGTTGGATGACGCAAGTAAGCACTTCGTTTTCTACATCCTCAAGCGCAGCAAATACGTCGAGTTCATCGTGTTTGTGTGCTATGATTTCGTCGGTTTCGTTTCCGAGTAAGATGTCTATGATGTATTCGTCTTTAAACGTTTCCTTTGTGGCTACAATAGCCTCAATAGTTTTGCATAAATACTCTTTAGCTTCCACTTTGTTTTTGGGATTTAAACAGTTATCGCAATTATGACAGTTGTTAGGTTCGTAATTTTCTCCGAAATAATGGAGAATTAATTTTCGTCGGCATAGTGATGACTCAGCGTACGCCGCCGTTTCTTTTAGTAGCTGCTTTCCGATTTCTTGTTCGGTAGCAGGCTTATCAATCATGAATTTTTCTAATTTCTGCAGGTCTTTTTGTGAGTAGAAAGCAATGCACATGCCTTCTCCGCCATCGCGTCCGGCTCGTCCTGTTTCTTGGTAGTAGCCTTCGATGCTTTTCGGGATATCGTAGTGGATGACAAATCGCACGTCGGGCTTATCGATGCCCATACCGAAAGCAATTGTGGCTACAATGACTTCGATATCTTCCATGAGGAATGCATCTTGCGTTTGGTTGCGCGTTGTGGCATCCATGCCTGCGTGGTAGGCTTGTGCTTTAATGTCGTTGGTTCTGAGCACTTCTGCGAGTTCTTCCACTTTCTTTCTGCTTAGGCAATAGACGATACCGCTTCGACCGGGATGTTGCTTTATATATTTAATAATGTCTTTATCGATGTTCTTGGTTTTGGGTCTTACTTCATAGTAAAGGTTTGCACGGTTGAATGAACTCTTAAATTCTACGACATCGGTCATGCAAAGACTTTTTTTGATGTCCATTCTCACTTTTTCGGTTGCTGTAGCTGTGAGTGCAATTACGGGTGCGGGCTTGATTTGATTGATGATGGGGCGAATTTTTCGGTATTCGGGGCGAAAATCGTGTCCCCATTCCGAAATACAATGCGCCTCATCTACAGCATAAAAGGATATGTTGATGTTTTTAAGGAATTCAATGTTTTCCTCTTTGGTGAGCGATTCGGGCGCAACGTATAATAATTTTGTGATGCCGTTTTGAATGTCGCTTTTTACTTTGTCGATGGCACTCTTGTTGAGCGAAGAGTTGATGAAGTGTGCTACACTATCTTCTTCGGAGGTTTGACGGATGGCGTCAACCTGATTTTTCATCAATGCAATCAAGGGCGAAATGATGATAGCAGTGCCCTCCATTAGGAGTGCAGGCAATTGATAGCACATAGATTTCCCTCCTCCTGTTGGCATGAGAACAAAAACGTCCTTGCCATCCAGCAGGCTACGGATGATTTCTTCTTGGCCCATCTTAAATTGGTCAAATCCAAAATACTTCTTTAAGGCTCCGTGTAAATCAATGTTCTGTTTCATTGGATATTGGCACTTAGGTTTGTAAAGCAATGGTAAAATAACAGATGCGCAATAAATATGCCACAATTAAAGCACTTTCGCAGATTATTTTACCACGATTATATCATCATTTCGTGAATGATTTTCCGATTGCTCAAACAAAGTTAAACACAAGATTTCAAAGTAGCATAATTTTTTTGTTATTTTTTTACAATTTTTTTTGAAAGCATTTATGGAAATATCAATATTCAGGATTGTAAGGTTGCATCCATCATGCAGATTTGCCCTCAAAATTATTGAATTTCAATATTTTTATGGGTTTCTGATAAAAAAATGGCAATTAGTTTTGTTTGTTGCTGATTAATTTCTAATTTTGGCGAGGCCTTACAAAAAACATTTTCTAACCTAAACCATGTACCAACTTAAAATTGCTCCGAGCATAACGAATCGCGAAGGCGAAGTGCTCGAAAGATACCTTCAAGATATTGGTCGCGAAGATATGATTACTCCTGAGGAAGAGGTTGAACTTTCTATGCGCATTAAGCGAGGTGATCAGGTTGCCTTGACGCGTTTAGTGAGGGCAAACTTGCGTTTTGTAGTCAGCGTGGCTAAGCAGTATCAAAGCAAGGGTTTGGCGCTTGTTGACATTATCAACGAGGGCAATGTTGGACTTATCAAAGCAGCACAGAAATTCGACCCCACGCGCGGGTTTAAGTTCATTTCCTATGCTGTTTGGTGGATACGTCAGAGTATTCTTCAGGCGATTACGGATAAAAGTCGTTTGGTACGTTTGCCCAGTAATCAAGAAGGACTTGTAGCAAAAGTGAAGCGATTCCGAAGCCAGTTTATCCAGAACAATCACCGCGACCCCGAAGTCGAGGAGATTGCGGCTGCGCTGGAGATTGAGGAGGAGCGTGTGATGACGATTCTTGAAACTTCGGTTCGCCCTGTGAGTATGGATGCGCCTATCTCCGAAAACGACGAAACTTCCATGATTGATGTTGTCATCGGAGCTTCGGGCTCAATCGAAGCCGACCGCGGACTGGAGGTTGAGTCGTTACAACGGCAGTTGGGCTTTATTCTTTCAAAATTGCCCCATCGCGAAGAGCAAATCCTGCGTATGGCATTTGGAATAGGCCAGCCCGAAGGCTCCCTGGATGAAATAGCCATTAAGATAGGCCTTTCAAAAGAGCGAGTGCGCCAATTGCGCGAAAAGGCTATTCGTACGCTGCAAGGAAGTCAGTCGCGCGAATTGTTGCGAGCTTATATTTAATGAATAAGCAAAATGTGGCAAGCATGATGCTATAATAACTAACGACGGGCAGTCCGCTTCTATTTGGACTGCCCGTCGTTTTTTTCTAATGTTTATTTCCGTATTGCTTTTTACTTCACCAACACCTTTTTGCCATTGATGATGTAGAGGCCCTTAGTGGGTGCGCTCTGCAACTTGCGGCCGTAGAGGTCGTAGATTGCGCCCTGAACGCTTGTTTCAGTTTGAACGCCATCGATGCCTGTAGAACCGTTGAAGTCAAAGCGGAGCGAGAGCTGCATGCCGCCGATTGAAGTATCGACTTCTTCATCGCTGATGCCCAACTTATCCTTGCTCAGGAGCAAGTAAGCCTTATTGGCATTGTTGAGGAACTGTCC